>NZ_BAAALD010000116.1:0-21327 GCF_039528095.1 Kitasatospora arboriphila | reverse complement strand
GGCGACCGGCACGGCCACGAGCCGGGGTTCCAGCCAGGCCAGCGCACCCAGGTGGGCCGGCGCCCCGGCGGGGGAGGGGGGCCCGCCCGGTCCCCGGCCCGGGAGCCCCAGCAGGGTGGCCACCAGGCGCCCCGTGTCCCGCCGGGCGCCCCCGCAGCGGGCGGCGACCGCCCGGCGCCGCCCGGTGGCGTCCACCAGCCACCGGCAGCGGACGGTGCGGGCGCCTCCGCGGCCGAGCAGGGCGACCGTCCAGTCGCCGTCCGGCCGCCGGTGCACCGCCCGGACGGCCGTCCGCCCCGCCGTCCGGGCGCCGGCCGCGCGGGCCTCGGCCAGCAGGGCCCGGTCGGAGCGGGCCCGGTCGAGGTGCCAGCCGGGGCCGTTCGGGTCGTCGATGAAGTCCGTGCGGACGAGGGCGGCGGACCCCCAGGCGGACAGGTGGGCGTAGCAGGGCGGATGACCGGCGGCGAGCGGCCCGGGGCCGGCGCCGAGGTCGTGCAGCAGCACCCGGGCGACCGAGGGCAGCGACTCGCCGGTCCGCGGCGGTGCACTCCCGGCGTCGGCGAGCAGCACCGTCCGGCCCGCGCGGGCCAGGGTGAGGGCGGCCGCGGCGGCGGCCGGGCCGCCCGCTGCCACCAGGACGTCGTACCGGTCGGCGGCCGGGCCGGAGCGGCCCGCCATCAGACGGAGTCGCGGAACGGTGCGACCTTGTCGATGAACCCGGCCGTCACCTCGTCGGGGGAGTAGCCGCTGACGGCGATGGCCTGGTTGATCGCCACGGACGCGGCGGCCGGGTCCGCGGCCTGCGGGACGTGCAGGGTGACCAGGTTCTGGGTGTGCGTCACGCCGGTCAGGTCGATCGAGGGGGCCGACTCGACCTGGATGCGGTCCGGGAAGCCGGGGACGCCGTCGCGCACCTCGACGATGCCGAGCCGGTACCAGTCGTCGATCATCTGGTTGAGCTGCTCGGCGTTCTGCCCCTTGAGGCCGCGCAGCCACACCGCCCGCCGTTCGAAGGCCTCCGTCCGCTCGTCGAGCGGCCGGCCCTCGTCCGCCACCACCCGGTAGTCCTCCTCGGTCAGGACGTGGTTGGGCACCCGGGCGGGCCAGAAGGTCGGCAGGTAGGGGTCGTGGCGCGGGCTCAGCGCCAGCTCGTACCCGGAGCGGCAGCTCGCGGTGTCGGTCTGCCACGGCACCGCCATCCACCGGGTCAGGTCGCCCGGCCCCTGGGCGTACAGCGGCCCGTTGACCGAGAGCGCCGTCTCCGGGGTGAGCACCGTGCCGTACGACGGCTCCGGCCGGTCGGCGGAGCGGTGCCGGATCCGGAACGGCGCCACGTACATCGAGGGGTGGCGGATCGGCCAGGTGACCTCGCAGCCGGGGTGGAACGCGTCCGCGAGGCAGAAGTCCAGGGCGGCGCGGTCCAGTGCGGCGGGCTGCCCGGCGACGGGCAGGTCCGCGAGCCGGTGCACCGGCCGGACGTCGGGCGAGCCCCAGTCGTCCTCGAACTCGCCGTCCGCCCAGTACTGGAACATCCGGTACTGGGTCGGCGAGAGGGCCATGTGCTGCAGCGGGGTGCGCGGCGGGACGGCCATCCCGTCGCCGTACAGCCACGGCCACGGCACCGGCGAGCCGCCGTCGCGTCCGAAGTCCCGCAGGGCGTTGAACACCTGACGGCGCAGCGCCCGGCGGCCGGGGGAGGTGCTGCTCAGGCGCTGCATGGCCTCCGGCGTGACGAACGGGGCGAGGCCCCGGTGCCCGTAGAACCCGGCGAAGCCGTGGTTCACCCACTGGTGGTCGCAGAACCGCCCGAGGACCGGCGCGATGTGCCGGGTGAAGGACACCTTCTCCGGAAAGGGCAGTGCGCCGGTGCCGACGAACACGTCGAACAGCAGGTCGTAGAGGGTGCGGATGCCCTTGAGCGCGGGGGCGTAGTTCGGCGGCCCGACGAGCACCCAGGCCGGGTCGACCGGCACGCTGCGGCCGCCGACGGTGACCTCCGCGGTGACCGGGCCGTCGGCGACGTCGTCGTGCCAGCCGTCGTTGTTGGCGTAGGTGTGCACCGGCACGCCGTTGTACGAGGCCGACGCGCCGAAGCCGCCGAACACCAGCAGCCGGCCGTCCTCGTCGGTGCGCAGCTCGCCGAGGTAGACCTCCTTGCCCATGAAGGTGCCGCCGCGGAAGTGGAAGTCCGGCCCGGAGACGCTGCGGCCGGAGATCCCGATCGCCCCGGGGTCGATGACGAGGTCCCGGCGGAGGTCCCCGGTGATGTCCTTGTTGCGCAGCTCGGCCGGCTTGGCGAGGGCGGCGTCCGGGATGTCCAGGGCCAGCTGGAACTGGTACCAGGCGGCCTTCTTGTTGGCCAGGTGCGCCGTCCACCGGATGTCGGCGTTGTCGGGCGTGAGCTCGGCGACGACCTCGCCGCGGGCGTCGTAGCCGTAGACGCGGAACCGCGCGGCCTCGCGCTTGATCGCCCCGGTGGCGTCCTTGTAGAAGCCGGGTGCCTCCGGCAGGGGGTCGGGCACCTCGGGTGCGAGGTAGAACTCCTCCGGCGAGTTGCCCACCCGGGCGATCCCGATGGCGGGGTGGATCGCCGCCCGCACGACCTCGTCGAGCATGGGGATGCTTCCTCCAATGGAAGGTGGTCGGGCCGCGAGCGCAGCCGTTCGTGGGCGAAAGACTATGGCGGGCGGAGCGGTGCAGATCGTTCCGCCACGAACGACCACCTGAAGGAGTGAAACCCGGGCGCGGTACGGCGCGCCGTCCCCACCGACGGCCCGTCAGCGGGGCGCGCGGGCCCCGCCCGTCAGTCCGGCTCGGCCGAACCGGAGAGACGGAGCTTGCGCTGCGCCCGCTGGTAGAACGTGGTGCGGCCGAGCCGGACCACCCGGGCCGCGGCCGGCAGCATGGTCACCTCGACCACGTCACCCGGGCGGACATGGCCGACCAGCCGGCCGTCCGCCTCCACGGCGAGGTCCCCGCTGTGCGCCAGCACCTCCAACGACAGCCGCTCGCCCGCGGAGAGGAAGACCGAACGGTTGAACACCGCGTGCGGCGCCACCGGCGTGATCAGCAGCCCCTCGGCGTTGGGCGACACGATCGGGCCCCCGGCGGAGAAGCTGTACGCGGTCGACCCGGTGGGCGTGGCGACCACCACCGCGTCCGCCGTGTACTGCACGAACGGCTGCTCCTGGACGCGCACGGCGACCTCCGCCGAGCGCTGCCCCGGACTGCGCACCAGCACCACGTCGTTGAGCGCCGTCTCGTACCCCGCCTCGAACCCGGCCCGGACGCCGGACCGCTGCTCCACCGTGAACCGGTGCTCGTCGATCGCGTCCAGCGCCGACGGCAGCTCCGGGATGTCGACCTCGGCCAGGAACCCCAGCCGCCCGACGTTCACCCCGAGCACGGGCGCGTGCCCGCCGACCGCGAGGCGCAGCGCCCGCAGCATGGTGCCGTCCCCGCCCAGGCTGATCAGCAGGTCCGCGGACGCCGTCATCTCCTCGGCCCCGACCGGGATCGCCCGGCAGCCGATCCGGTGCACCTCCTCGGCCATCCCCAGCACCTTCGCACCCCGCCCGTGCCCCCAGTCGAGAACGGCGTCCACGGTGGACGAGCACTGGCGCTCCGGGTGGAGCACCAGCCCCACCGTGCCGATGTATCCCATCCCGTCCACCTCGCTCTGTCGGTCGGGCGGCCCGGCGGCCGCTCAGGAAGGCTGCTCGGCCGTGCCCGCGCCCGGTGCGGTCAGCGGCAGGCGCACCTGGAACCGGGTGTCGCCCGGCACGGACTCCACCCGCAGGTCGCCGTGGTGCTTGTTGACGACGATGCGCCAGGAGATGTCGAGGCCGAGGCCCGTCCCCTCGCCCACCGGCTTGGTGGTGAAGAACGGGTCGAAGATGCGGTCGCGGATCTCCTCCGGCACGCCCGGGCCGGTGTCGCCGAACTCCACGAGCAGCCGGTCGCCGTCGCGCGCGGTGCGCACCGTCAGCGTGCCCTCGCCGCCGTCGCCGTCCATCGCGGCGACGGCGTTGTCGATCAGGTTCGTCCACACCTGGTTGAGCTCGCCCGGGTAGGCGGGGATCGCCGGCAGCGTCCGGTCGTACTCCTTGACCACCCGGATCCGCGGGCCGATCTTCCCGGAGACCATCAGCAGCGTGCTGTCGATCAGCTCGTGCACGTCGGCCGTGCCGTACGGCGCCCGGTCGAGCTGCGAGTACTGCTTCGCCGCGGTGACGAGCGCCGAGACGCGGTTGGTGGACTCCTCGATCTCGTTCATCAACAGCTCGGTCTCGACGGTGTAGTTGAGCCACCGCACCGCCCCCTCCAACAGGCCCTCGTCCACCCGCGCCGCGACCTGGTCGAGCCAGTCGGTGTCCAGGCCGGCCTGGACGAAGGTCGGGGCCAACTGCCAGCCGCCCGCGATGCCGTGCCCGTCCAGCCAGTCGGCGAGCGCGTCCTCGCGGTCCGAGGCCTCCAGCGGGCTGAGCGCGACCGCCTTGGCGACCCGCTCCGCCGTCCGCTCCTGGACCTCGACCAGCGACTCCAGGCTCTCCCGCCGGAACGGGCCCGCCGCGATCGCGCCCAGCTTGTGGCGCATCCCGGCGACCCGCTCGCGCAGCGCCGAGGTGGCCCGGACGGCCGCCGCCGCGGGATTGTTCAACTCGTGGGTGAGCCCGGCGGACAGCGCCCCCAGGGCGAGCAGCCGCTCCCGCTGCCCGACCGCGGCCTGCGCGCTCTTGTACCCGAAGAACAGCCCCTCCAGCAGGTGCACGGCCATCGGGAACCACTCCCGCATCACCTGCGCGAAGGTCTCCGCCGGCAGCACGAAGAACCGCGAACGCTCCGGCACCTGCAGCGAGCTGTTGTACACCTGCGGCACCCGGTCGCCCAGGTAGGACTGGAACGCCCCCGCGTACACCCCGCGGTCGGAGGTCCGGGTGACCTCCACGTCGGAGTCGCCGACCTTGCGCGAGAGCACCACCGTGCCCTCCAGCAGCACGTAGAAGCAGCTCGCCGGATCACCCTCGGCGTACACCGGCCCCGCGTCGAACTCCACCACCGAGCCCTCCCGGCAGAGCCGGTCCAGCTGCTCCGGGTCGAGCTCCTCGAACAGGAAGAGGGTGGAGAGCTCCACCGGATCGCAGGGCATCGGACGGCCGGTCATGACTGCTCCAGGTAGCGGTGGGCGAGCATCACGGCCATCGCGCCCTCGCCGACGGCGGAGGCGACGCGCTTGGCCGACTCGGCGCGGGCGTCCCCGGCGACGAACACGCCGGGGACGTTCGTCTCCAGATGGTAGGGCGGGCGGTCCAGCTCCCAGCCGGCCGGCAGCCGGCCCTCCGGTGCCAGGTCCGGGCCGGTCAGGATGAACCCGCGGGAGTCCCGGAGCACCGTGCCCTCCAGCCAGTCCGTCCGCGGCGCCGCCCCGATGAACACGAACATCCACTGCGCGTCGACGAGTTCGCTCCCGCCGGACTCGGTGTCGCGCAGCGTCAGCCGCTCCAGCTGGTGCTCGCCGTGCGCCGCCTCCACCACGGTGTTGGCGCGGACGGAGATCTCCGGGGCCTCCTCGACCTGCTGGACGAGGTAGTGCGACATGGTCGCCGCCAGCGAGGGCCTGCGCACCACCAGGGTCACCGACTTGGCGCTGCGGGCCAGGAACAGGGCGGCCTGGCCGGCCGAGTTGGCGCCGCCGACGATGTACACGTCCTGGCCCTGGCAGGCGGCCGCCTCGGTCAGCGCCGAGCCGTAGAACACCCCGCACCCGGTCAGCTCCGCCGCCCCCGGCGCGTCCAGCTGCCGGTAGGACACGCCCGTCGCCAGGATCACCGCGTGCCCGGCGATCGCCGAGCCGTCGGCGAACCGGACGACCCGCGCGGCGCCGCCGACCTCCAGCCCGGTGACCTCCCGCGCGGTGAGGATCTCGGCACCGAACTTCGCCGCCTGGCGCCGCGCCCGGTCGGTGAGCTGCGCCCCGGACACGCCGTCCGGGAAGCCGAGGTAGTTCTCGATGCGCGAGCTCTGGCCGGCCTGGCCGCCGGTCGCGGAGCGCTCCACCAGGACGGTCCGCAGCCCCTCGGAGGCGCCGTAGACGGCCGCGCCGAGGCCGGCCGGCCCGCCGCCGATGATGACGAGGTCGTAGAAGTCGGCGGCCGGGGTGGTGGCCAGGCCGACCCGGGCGGCGAGGTCCCGGTCGGCGGGTGCGACCAGCGCCGTGCCGTCCGGGGTGACCACCAGCGGCAGCCGCCGGCCGTCCTCGCCCGCGGCGGCGAGCAGCCGCCGCCCCTCGGGGTCGTCGGAGGAGTACCAGCGGTAGGGCACCTCGTTGCGGGCCAGGAACTCCCGCACCGCGGAGGAGCGCGCCGACCAGCGGTGGCCGACGACCTTGGTGACGGCGACCCGGCGGTGGTCGGCGGCCCGCCACACCTCCAGCAGGTCGTCCAGCACCGGGTAGAGCTTCTCCTCCGGCGGCTCCCACGGCTTGAGGAGGTAGTGGTCGAGGTCGATCACGTTGATGGCGTCGATCGCCGCGCCGGTGTCCGCGTACGCGGTGAGCAGCACCCGCCGCGCATCGGGGTAGATGTCGATCGCCTGTTCGAGGAACTCGATGCCGCTCATCGCCGGCATCCGGTAGTCGGCAATGATCACCGCCACCGGGTCGCCGCGCAGCTTCAGCTCCCGCAGCGCCTCCAGCGCCGACTCCCCGGACTCCGCGCGCACCACCCGGTACGACTCGCCGTACCGCCGGCGCAGGTCCCGGGCGACGGCGCGGGACACCGCCGGATCGTCGTCCACGGTGATGAGAACGGTCCGCGGCGGACCGGCGGCCTGAGCCATGGGGACCCCGTCCCGAGCTGATCGGCTTCCGCCCTGGACGTCACCCGTCCGGCCACGCCCGAGCGCCGGTCATCCATCCTAGGGACGATCCGGGCACTTCACCATGAATGGTGCGGCCGGCCGCTCGGCCGACCCGCCGCTCAGCCGGTGAACCGCCCGTCCCGGGCGACCACCCGGCCCGCCCGGACGACCACGTCCCGCCGGGGCAGGTCGACCACCACCTGCGGCAGGCACTCGCCCTCGACCAGCAGGAAGTCGGCCGGCGAGCCGGGCGCCAGGTCCGCGGCGGGCAGCCCCAGCAGCGCGGCGCCGCCGGCGGAGGCCAGCGCGAAGCACTCGGCCAGCTCGCCGTCCGTCCGTGCGTCGGTCGTCCAGCCGAGCAGGTGCGCGCGGTGCAGCATGTCCGCATTGCCGAACGGGCTCCACGAGTCCCGGACGCCGTCCGAGCCCAGGCCCACCCGCACCCCGTGCTCCGCCAGCACCCGGAACGGCAGCACCTGGTGCGCCGAGGGCGCCACGGTCGTCAGCCCGACACCGGCGTCCGCCAGCAGCTCCGCCAGACCGGCCAGCGTGGCCCCGGGCAGCTCCGGCACGCAGAACGCGTGGCTCACCACCACCCGGCCCTGCATGCCCGCCGCCCTCGTCCGGGCGGCGATGTCCCGCAGCGGGGCCAGACCGCGCTCCCCGGCGTCGTGCAGGTGGACGTCGACGAGCAGGCCGTGCCGCTCGGCGAGGCCGAAGACCTGGTCCAGCTGGTCCGGGCCCTCGCCCGCCGCACCCACCCCGTCGAATCCCGCCGGGTCGATCCCGCCCACCGCGTCGATCAGCCCGCTCGCCGCCGCCTCGGCCAGCAGCGCGCCCGCGCCGGGCGTCCGCCGCACCCCGTGCTGCGGGAAGGCCACCACCTGGACGTCCAGCGCCCCGCGCAGCCGCTCCCGCGCCGCCGCGAGGCCCTCGACGCCGGCCAGCCCGTAGGCCGGGGCCACGTCGACGTGCGCCCGGACCGCCCGGGTGCCCAGCGCCACCGCGTGCGCCAGCAGCCGCCGGGCCCGCTCGGCGACCGGCGTCCGCTGCTGCGCGTACAGGTCGACGTCGCCCCGCACGTACTCGGGCAGCCCGGAGGCCGGACGGCGGCTGTACCAGGGCTCGCCCCAGGCCGTCTTGTCCGGGTGGACGTGGGCGTCCACCAGCGTCGGCAGGGCGATCCGGCCGCTCCCGTCGACGACCTCCACCCGGGCGCCCTCGGGCACCCGATCGGCCAGCAGCCCGTCCACGGCGACCAGGTCGACCGGCTCGCCGACGCCGAACGGGCGGACACCGCGGAACACGGTGGCGGTGGAAGCGGTCACGGGTCCTCCTCCGTCGTGCCGGGCACTGCTCCCATCATCGGCCGCGGGCCTCCGGCCGGTGCCGTGTCACCGTGCCGTGTCACCGTGCGGCGTCACCGTGCGGTGCGGTGCCCGGCGAGGCGCCGTTCGAGACCGGCCCGGACCTCCGGCCACTCCTGCGCCGTCACCGAGAAGATCGCCGAGTCGCGGAGGCTGCCCTGCTCGCCGGGCGCCCACGAGGCCGACCAGTTCCGCAGGACCCCCTCGAACCGGGCGCCGACGCGTTCGATCGCGGCCCGCGAGCGGCCGTTGCGCGCATCGGTCTTCAGGTCGACCCGCGCCACGCCCCACTGCTCGAAGGCGTGCCGGAACAGCAGGTACTTGGCCTCGGTGTTCAGCCCGGTGCCCTGCGCGGACGCGGCCAGCCAGGTGAAGCCGACCTCGATCGCACAGAGTCCCTCGCCGTCCGGCCAGGGCCGCGGGTCCCAGAACGCGGTCGCCCCGACCACCCGCCCCGAGGCGCGGTCCACCTGGGCGAACGGGGCGAGCAGGCCGGCGGCCGCCCGGGCGAGCTGCTTGTCCACGTACGCCGTGGCCTCCGCCGCGGCCGGCACCCAGGTGAAGCCGTACGAGCCGCGGTCCTCCTCCGCCGCAGCGGCCAGGCCCGCCGCGTGGCGGTGCTCCAGCGGCTCCAGCCGCACCAGCGAACCCTCCAGCACCGGCGCCTGCAGTACGGATCCCACGGGCATCCCCCTTCTCGGACGGTCGAGTCGACCGGTATCCGACCACAGATCCGGCCGGGCCTCCCGCGATTTTCCGCCGACCCGCAGCCGCCGGCCGCGGACCGGACGGGTCGTCAGGCGGGGTCCGTGCCGGGGGCGGTGCCGGTGGTGCGCACCTCCTGCAGCAGGCCCCAGGTGAAGTCGGCGGTGCAGGAGTGCAGTCGGCCGGCGGCGTCCGGGGCCGTGAAGTCGAGCTGCCACCGGGTCGGCGCACTGCCCTCGCGGGGCGCGGCGGGCGGGAAGGCCGCGCCGACGTCCGCCACGACGCAGCTCCACGGGAGGAGGTCCTCCAGGGTGCGCAGCCGCGGCGGGGCCGAGCCGGGCGCGCGGACCAGCCACTCGTTCCACGGCGGGGACGCACCGCCGCCGGGCCCGAGCAGGATCTCGAACCGAAGGTCCGGCCAGAGCGGCAGCGCCCACTGCTGCACCGTGCAGTCCAGGTCGCCGATCCGGCGGGGCAGCACGGCCTCCGGCGGGCCGAGCACGGCGGCGTACCGGCGGGCGCCGTGCGGGAAGCGGGGCGAGCGGAGCATCGCCTGCCAGCGCTTGTTCGCCTCCCGCATGCCGGCGCGGGTGGCCCCGAGCCGGTGCAGGGCCGCTTCCACCGGTTCGGGGTGGAAGTCGGCCATCCGGCGCAGCAGGACGAGCTGGAACTCGGTGGTGGCGAAGCCGTGCACCGCCGTCACCCCCGGCCGGCCGGGTCGTCGGACGGTTTCCGTACGAGCTTCACCCGAACAACATACGTGCCTCTCGCCGGAAATCGCCGCGGGCAGCTTAAAAACATATTGGTACTCAGTTGCCCGGCGGCACCGGCCGACCGGTGCATCAGTGCTGGGACCCTCACCGAAAGGAAACATCCTCATGGGATATGGGCACTCTCTTCCGAAGACCGGCTTCAGCGGCCTCGCGTACGTGGGCGTGGCGCTGGTGCTGGGCGCGTCCGGCCTGATGATGAAGTTCTTCGGCCGTCGGACGGCGGGTCGCTGACGGAGCGTCGACCGCTCCGAGGAGAACGCACCGAGGTGCCCGAGCCCGCCCCGCGAGGGGGCGGTGCCGGGCACCTCGATCCTTGTGCGGCGCAGCTGTGAGCAGCCGGCGGAGGCGGTCGTGCGCGGGCGGTGCCGGGTGTGCTCCGTCCGAGCGGGCGGCGGCCGGCCCCGCGCAGTGCGGGGCCGGCCGGAGCAGCGGCGGTCAGGTGGTCGTGGCGGGGGCGGGCTCGCCGGACTCGATCCCGGCCCGGACGGCCGGCGCGGGGACGGCGGGCGTGTCGGCGCGGCCCTTCTCGTAGTTCACCAGGCCCTTGGAGAGCCGCAACGGCACCAGGACCAGTTCGACGACCAGCGCCTTCCACTGGTAGCAGAAGTCCACCAGCTTGGTGAGGAAGACGTACGGCAGGTTCCGCAGGACGCGCCTCAGGGGGATCTTCCGCTTCCGGGCGGCGTAGACCAGCGGCAGGCCGATCATCAGGGTGCTGGTCGACAGCCACCACAGGAACCACCAGAGGAAGGCGTCCCCGATCGAGAAGCCGACGCCGGGCACCACCAGCGGCAGGACCAGCCACAGCGGGACGGCGATGGTCTCCCACAGCTTGAGGGCCACCCAGAACGCCAGCATCGGCTTCTTGAAGATCATCCGAGGCAGGTGGATGCGGACGTTCTGGAAGTACCCCGCCGCCCAGCGCCAGGTCTGCTTGCGCAGGTAGGTGAGGTCCTCGGGGTCGGCCGCCCAGGCGACCGCCGCGCTGACGTAGACGGCCTTCTTCCCGGCCATCTGCACGGACCAGGTGTAGTCCATGTCCTCGACGATCGTCCGCTCCGGGAACCCGCCGAAGTCGACCAGCGGCTGGAGCCGGAAGACCGAGCAGCAGCCGGAGCAGACCACCGGCGAGTTGGCCATGTTCTCGATCGGACGGTTCCAGTGGAAGCCGTAGAGGTACTCCACGGACCGGCCGCGCTCGGCCCAGGTCCGCTCGAACCGGCTCTGCACGCAACCGGACGCGATCAGCACATCCTCGTCGTCGAAGGCCGGCTTGATGTGTTCGATGTAGTCGTCCGCCAGGACGGTGTCGGCGTCGACGGCGAGCACCAGGTCGGTCGTGCAGAACGGCAGCGCGTAGTTCTGCGCCTTGGCCTTGCTGCCGAGGTTCCGGGGCGGGCGCAGCACCGTCACGCCGTACCCGGCGGCGACCTCGCCGGTGCGGTCCGTCGACCCGTCGTCGATGACGACGATCTGCTCGGCGGGAACGGTCTGTCGCAGCAGCGCCTCGAGTGTCGCCGGGAGGCCCTGTTCCTCGTTGTGCGCGGGAACGATGACCGTGAGCGTCAGCGGGCGGGTGGCAGTACTCATGGCAAATGGCCTCGCGGGGGGAGGGGAGGGCGGGGGGATTCGGTGTCGGGACCGCGGGCTCGGACGAACCCGTACGACATTCAGAGTTGTAATAGCTACGGGCGCGGTGTCCGGCGGAAGGCGCGCATGCCGTTCGAGTGAAGAGCTCCGCGGGGCGGCCCCTGGCGGGCCGTCCGGCGGACCGTGTCACCCGAATGCCCCGTGCCGTCCGCGCCGACCGGCCGTCCCCGGTCGGCAGACTGTCGGGGAACGGACAACTCCGGGACGGACGGCCCACGCGGCGGACGGAACCCGGGCACGGACAAGCGGCGCCGTCGGACGCCGGTCTGACGGGTCTTCGGACGTCGGGCCGACGGGGCGACCGGCAGGCGCCCGGCGGAGGAGGACCCGATGGACCGGGCTCCGGCAGAGGACGCGCGGCGATCCCCGCGCCGCAGGTGGACGAACGCCTTCGGCAACCTGATGCTGACGATCGCCCTGGCGGCCGCGCTGTTCGCCGCGTACTCGCTCTGGTGGACGGACGTCCTCGCCGACCGGCAGGCCGACCGGGCCGGCGACCGGCTGCGGCAGAGTTGGGCGGCACCCGGCCCCTCCGGCGCACCGAGCACCGTGACCACCGGGCAGGAGGTCGGCTTCCTGCACGTCCCCGCGATGCAGCAGGACCCGGTCGTCATCAAGGTCGGCACCGCCCCGGCCGTCCTCGACCAGGGCGTCGCCGGCGTCTACCAGGAGCCCCGCGCCGCGATGCCCTGGGACCGGTCCGGCAACTTCGCGCTCGCCGCCCACCGGGACGGCCACGGCGCGAAGTTCCACGACCTCGACGCGGTGGACGTCGGTGCGCCGATCGTCGTCGAGACCCGCGACAGCTGGTACGTCTACCGGGTGGACGGCATCCTGCCCGAGACCTCGCCGGAGAACGTCGGCATCGTCGCGGCCGTCCCCGCGGGCTCCCCGTACCACGCGCCCGGCCGCTACATCACCCTGACGACCTGCACCCCCGTCTACACCTCGCTGTACCGGATGGCGGTCTGGGGCAGCCTGGTGCGGGTCGACCCGATGGACGCCGAGCGGACCCCGCCCGCCGAACTGCACCGCGACGCACCGCAGTCCCCGGCCGCCTCCCCGGCTGCTTCTCCGGCCGACTCTCCGGTGCCGTCCCCGGAGCCGTCGCTGTCACCGTCCTCCCCGGTCGCCCCGTCGTCTCCGTCCTCCCCGTCCTCCCCGTCCTCCTCGACCTCCTCGGCCCCGGCCAAGGCTTGACGGACCGTCAGTCCGGGCCCGCCGAAACCGGCCGATAGTCTGATCCTCGTACAGCGGCGGCCCGGGTGGCGGCCGGGACGGGGGAGCGGCAGTGGACGACGAGGACGAGATCCTGGCCGAGGCCGTCGGCGCCCTCGGCGGCAGGCTCTCCCGGCTCGTCGCCCTGCGGCTGCCGAAGAACGTCCACGAGATCACCCTGACGCTCCCGCTGCCGTCCGCCCGCGCCCGGGCCCGGGTGTCCGCCGTCCTCGGCCGGCAGGGCCGGCGGGTCCCACCGGGCCGCTCCGCCCCCGCCGGGCGGCGCAGCGCGATCCGGGTGCTGACCGGAGGCGGCGCCTGGAACATGAACCCCGTCCTGGTGACCGCGGTGCTCACCGCCGGGGAGGGCGAGGACACCACCGTCGTGCTGCTGCGCGCCGCCGCCAAGGAGGGGCTGATCAAGCAGCGGGCCGGAGAGAGGACGGCGAAGCGCCTGGCCGAGCTGCTCACCGACTGACCCGCGGGCCCTGTCGGGCCGCCATGGCGGGAACGGTGCAGGAACGCTGCGAGTAGCCCGTGAACCGGCCGGGCCGGGAGGGTCGCAGCGTGACAGCCGTCCGTGAGCACCCCCTCCCCGCAGACCCCGTCGACCGCGTTCCGGCACAGCCCGTTACCGGCGCCCGGGACCTGTCAGGCCTGCTGCCGCGCATCGCCCGCGGCGACGAACGCGCGTTCGGCGTGCTCTACGAGGCAGTGGCCGGCCCCGTGCTGGGACTCGCCCACCGGGTGCTGCGGGACCGGGCGCAGGCCGAGGAAGTGGCCCAGGAGGTGCTGCTGGAGGTCTGGCGCACCGCCGCCCGCTACCGGCCGGACCGCGGCGGGGTGCTGACCTGGGTGCTCACCATCACCCACCGCCGCGCCGTCGACCGCGTCCGCTCCGCGCAGGCCTCCGCCGACCGCGACCGGCGGGCCGCCGCCGCCTCGCCCGCCCCGGTGTTCGACGAGGTCGCCGAGGCCGTGGAACGCCGCATCGACCGGGACCGGGTCCGGCGCTGCCTCGGCGCACTCACCGAACTCCAACGGCAGTCGCTCGCCCTCGCGTACTACGGCGGCTACTCGCAGTCGCAGATCGCCGCGATGCTCGGCGCCCCGCTCGGCACGGTCAAGACCCGGATGCGGGACGGGCTGACCCGGATGCGGGACAGCCTCGCCGTCCATGACTGACCCACAGCTGGACGGGCCGGCGGCCCCTTCCGGTGCGCAACCGCTGCGAGCGCCCCTCCGCGTGCGGGTTGGCCATGCTGGACGGGCAGCGACCCCGCAGCCACCGGAGTCGCCGACCCGACCAGCAGCCCGCCCGCCCGACCGGCCGCCCGACCGGCCGCCCGTCCGTCCGTCCGTGAGGAGGAGACCGTGGGAGCCCCCGCACCCGCCACCGGCCCACCGGGCACGACCGCCACGGCCCCCGCCGCTGCGCCGGTGCTCGCCGAGGCCAGCCTCACCACCGGGGGAGTGGCCCGCAGGCTCGGCGTCTCACCGACCACCGTGCGCTCCTGGGAGCGGCGCTACGGCATCGGGCCCGCCCGGCGCGAGGAGGGACACCACCGGCGCTGGACCCCGCAGGACATCGCCGTCCTCGAAGCCATGTGCCGGCTGACCGCCCGCGGTGTCCCGCCCGGCGAGGCCGCCCGGCTGGCCCTCGGTGCCGCGGCGCCCGTCCCGTCCGGAGCCGGGGCCGCCCCCGGCGATGGCGCCCACGAAGGCCCCGCCGAAGGGTCCCCCGACCGGATCGACACGGCGAACGCCCCGGCGGCCGGGCCGGTGAGCCCGGAGTGCCGCGGCCTCACCCGGGCCGCCGTCCGCCTGGACACCGCGGAGGTCGCCCGGCTCCTCCGTCAGGTCGTCGACGACATGGGGGCGGTGGCCGCCTGGACGGAGGTCATGATGCCCGCACTGCGGGCGGCCGGTCGCCGGTGGGCCGGCGAGGGCGAGCGGTACGTCGAGGTCGAGCACCTGCTCTCCTGGCACGTCTCCACGGCGCTCCGCCGGGTCGCCGACCGGCCGGTGCCGCCCCGTCCCGGCCCGCCCGCCCTGCTCGCCGGCATGCCCGCCGAACTGCACACCCTCCCGCTGGAGGCGGTCGCCGCCGGTCTGGCCGAACGCGGCCTGCCCTACCGGATGTTCGGCGCCGCCGTACCCGCCGAAGCACTGCTGGAGGCGGTCCGCAGGACGGGCCCGGCCGCCGTGATGATCTGGTCCCAGGCCAAGCACACCGCCGACCGGGTCCTCGCCCGCCGGGCCGCCGAGACCGCCTGGGGCGGCCGCGGCTCGCGCGCCCGCCCGGTCGTCCTCATTGCGGGCCCGGGCTGGGCGGGCCACCAGCCCGGCGCGGGCATCCTCCGCCCCCGCGACCTGCCCGGCGCCCTCGACCGCATCGAACAGCTGCTCACCTGAGCCCCGTCAGCCGGCCGGAGACCTCCGACCGGTCGGCGGGGCGGCCGCCGGGCCGGTCGGCGGGACCTTCGGCCCTCCGGGCGACCGCCCGGTGTGCGGCACGGTGGAGGCACCGGTGAAGCAGTCCTGACGATCCGTCCACGGACCGGACCCCTCGTCCGGACCCGACAGGACCGCCGAACCGGCGGCGTCCGCACCAGGGGTAGGCGGACGCGGCCCGGACTGCCGTGGGGGCCGGCCGGGCCGACGCACGGAACCCGGGGACGGCGTGGGGGCCGTCCCCGGGCCTGCCGCATCGACGCAGGCGTCAGGGGCTCGTGGGGGCACCTCCCGGCCGAAGGCCGGGGGGAGAACTGCGCAGTCCGGGACCGGTGCTCCTGGCGAATCCGGCTCACCCACGGTCCGCGCAGTGTCTGCATCCGGGTCGCGCACTTCTCCGAGCCCCATGAGGCATCCGTACACCCTTGAAGACACGCCCTGCCGCACGACCGGGCGGTTGGCGGCCGAGTACTCGTCCGCGACGGTGTAGAGGCAGGCGCAGACCGGGCATTCCGCACGGCCGAAGAGGTGGGCGATGCCGTCGGCGAGCACCTGCTGTCCGTCGCGGACGGCGAGCCGGTGCATCCACCGACCCGTGCCGGTGAGTGCCGTCAGTCGTGCGGGACGACGGCGACCGGGGCCTGGGCGTGGTGCAGGACGGCGTGGGCGACCGGGCCGAGGTGCAGGCCGACCCGGTGTCGGCGGCGCCGGCGGCCGACGACCACCAGGGCGGCGTCCGCGGCGGTGTCGACGACGGCCTGCGCGCCGCCGGCGATCCGGCAGTCCTGAAGGACGGTCACCTCGGGGTACTTCTCCCGCCAGCCGACGAGGGCCTCGTCGAGCAGCTCGGCCTCGACGGCACGGAACTGGTCGGCCTCGACCTGCGGGGCGACACCGCCCGCGTAGCCCCACACCGGCGGCGGGGTCCAGCCGTGCACCGCACGCAGCACCAGCCCGCGCCGGGCGGCCTCGCGGAAGGCGAATTCGAGCACCTCGGGGGAGGGCGAGCGGGTGTCGACCCCGACCACCACGGCGGTTCCCTCCGGGTGCGGGCCGTCCTGCGCCCCGGCGGACCGGACCAGCACCGTCGGCGCCTCGGACCGGCCGGCGAGGGCGAGCCCCACCGATCCCACCACCAGCCCGGCGAAGCCGCCGAGCCCGCGGGAGCCGACCACCAGCAGCTCGGCCCCGGCGGCGGCCTCGACCAGCACGTCGACCGGGTCCCCGCCACCGACCAGCTCGGCCCCGACCTCCAGCGCCGGGTGCGCGGCGCGGACCTCCTCGCGGGCGTCGGCCAGCATCCGCAGCGTCAGCCCGCGGACGTCCGCGGGCTGTCCGGCGTCGGCGTGGACGTCGTCCAGCCAGGTCTGCGCGTGCACCAGACGCAGCGGCAGCCCGCGGCGGACGGCCTCGTCGGCCGCCCAGCGGGCCGCCGCGCTGCTCTCGGGCGAGCCGTCGATCCCGGCAAGTACGTACTGGGGCATGGAAATTCCTCTCCGAGGTGAGCTGCGCGGCAGTGGCGCAGGTCCATCCTCGGCGCCCCGGACGGTGCGTCACCAGGTCCGGCCGGCTCCGGCGGGCAGGGACCAAGGTCCCTGCCGCGGTCAGGCGCCCAGCGCGGCCTGCACCGAGTCGGCGAGCGGGGTGGTGGGCCGGCCGATCAGCGCGGAGAGGACCCCGCGGTCGCGGTCGAGCTCGCCGCGGCGGACGGCCGCGTCGACGTCGACCAGGATCGCCGCGAAACCGGCCGGCAGCCCGGCACCGACGAGGGCGTCCAGGTGCTCCTGCGGGGCGACGTCCCGGTACGCGACGGGGCGTCCGGAGCGGGCGGAGAGTTCGGCCGCGTACTCGGCGAGGTTCCAGGAGGTGTCGCCGCTGAGCTCGTAGGCGCGGTTCTCGTGGCCCTCGCCGGTGAGCACGGCGACGGCCGCGGCCGCGTAGTCGGCCCGGGCCGCGGTGGCGAGCCGGCCGTCGCCGCTGCTGCCGAGCACCACCCCGCGCTCGACCGCGCCGGCCGCGCCGGCGGTGAAGTTCTCCGTGTACCAGCCGTTCCGCAGGAAGGTGTAGGGCAGGCCGGAGGCGAGGATCGCGGCCTCGGTCGCCCGGTGCTCCGCGGCGAGGTCGAAGGTGGCCTCGTCGCCGCCGAGCACGCCGGTGTAGACGAGCCGGGCGACACCGGCGGCCTTGGCGGCCTCGACGACGGCGGTGTGCTGCGGCACCCGGGAGCCGACCTCGCTGCCGGAGACCAGCAGCACCGTCTCGCCGGCGCGGAAGGCACCGACGAGGGTCTCCGGGCGGCCGTAGTCGGCCTCGCGGACCTCGACGCCGCGGGCGGCCCAGTCCGCGGCCTTCTCGGGCGAACGGACGGCCACCGCGACCTGCTGTGCGGGCACCCGCTCCAGCAGGCCCTCGACGACCAGGCGGCCGAGCTGTCCGGTGGCTCCGGTGACGACGATCATGACGCGCTCCTCAGATGGTTTCGACTTCAACCACGGTAGGCGTCGCACTAACCGATCGAAAGTACCCACTTTGAAGTACGGTACTGATATGAAGGTAAGTACCCCGCTCGACAGCGGTTCCGCGCCTGCCACCGTCATCGGAGACGTCACCGACCGGATGTGCCCCTCCCGCGGGATCCTGGAGCACGTCACCAGCCGCTGGGGCGTCCTGGTGCTGATCGCCCTGCGCGAGCGCGGCTACCGCTTCAGCGAGCTGCGCCGCGCGGTCGCCGGAGTGAGCGAGAAGATGCTGGCGCAGACCCTCCAGACCCTGGAGCGGGACGGCTTCGTGCACCGCGAGGCCCACCCGGTCATCCCGCCCCGGGTCGACTACAGCCTCACCCCGCTCGGCGAGCAGGCCGCCGGCCTGGTCGGACGGCTGGGCCGCTGGGTCGAGCGCGCCCTCCCGGCGGTGGAAGCGGCCCGCCGGGCCTACGACAGCCGCTGACAGCCGCTGACCGCCGCCCACCGCCGGAGCCGCCCCGGGACCTGCGGTCCGTGGGGCGGTCCGTGACGCGGTCAGCGCCGGAAGACGCTCGTCAGCGCCGTCCACCAGCTGCGCCGCTGGCGCGGCACCACCGCGGCGACCGACTCCGGAGCAGGGGCTGCGGCCGGTGCGGCCGGTGCGGCGGGTGAGGCCGGTGCCGGGACGGTCGGTGTCGCCGGTACGACCGGCGGGGCGGCGGCCGTCGGCGCGGACTCGGCCGTGCGCGGGGAGAAGCTCACCGGCAGCTCGACCAGGTGCCGGGAGATCCAGGCCGAGGTCCAGGTCAACTCGGCTTCGGGGACGGCGAGTCGGAGGTCCGGCAGGCGGGTCAGCAGGATGTCGATGCCGGTCTCCGCGATGGCCCGGCCGATGTCCTGGCCCGGGCACTCGTGCGGTCCGCTGCCGAAGGCCAGGTGGGAGCGGTTGCCGAAGAGCGGCGTCGACAGGTCCGGGCGGACGGCCGGGTCGGCGTTGCCGGCCGCGAGGCCGAGCAGGAGCATGTCGCCGGCCTTGATCTGCTGCCCGCCGAGCTCGGTGTCGCCGGTGGCCCAGCGGCCCGCGACCAGCAGCATCGGCGGGGAGTCCCAGAGCACCTGGTCCAGGGCGTCGGGCAGCGTCATCTGGCCGCCGGACAGGTGGGCGCGGAACCGCCGGTCGGTGAGGACCATCTTCAGCCCGTCCGCGATCAGGTTGACGGTGGTCTCGTTCGCCGCGAGCAGCACCACCCGCAGGTGCTCCAGCACCTCGTCGTCGGTGAGCCCGGCCTCGTGCTGCATCAGCCAGCTCACCAGGTCGGCACCGGGCGCCTCCCGCTTGCGCTCCATCATCCGGCGCAGCGTCGCCACCACGTAGTCGTTGCTCGCGATCGCCGTCTCGGTGCCCTTCATGAGGTCGCGGGCGGCCTCGACCAGCCGCGGTCCGTACTCCTCGGGCATGCCGACCAGCTGCGTCATCACCAGCATCGGCAGGTGTTCGGCGAACTGGGAGACCAGTTCGGCCCGGCCGGACGCGCCGAACTCCTCGATCAGCTGGTCGGCGAAGCGGGTGACGTAGCGGCGGATCCCGCGCCGGTCGAAGCGGTTCAGGCCGTCCGTCACCGCGCCGCGCAGCCGACGGTGCTCCTCACCGTCGGCGAACACGCAGAGCGGCTGCCAGGCGATCACCGGCATCAGCGGGGACTCCGGGGTGACCAGGCCGTCGCGGAAGGCCGTCCAGCGGCGGGAGTCCCGGGAGAACCGGGACGGGGTGCGCATCGCGGCGAGGTTCGCCGAGTGCCCGAGGACCAGCCAGGCGGGGATGTCGCCGTGCAGCAGCACGGGGGCCACCTCGCCGTGCTCGGCGCGCAGCTTCTCGTACAGGCCGGCCGGGTCGGCCTCGGCCTCGGGGCCGTAGAGGCGGCGCAGACCGTCGGGGCCGAGCCCGTGGGCGGGGCACCCGGGCGGCGGGGTGGCGGAGGTGTTCTCGGGGAACGGCGAGGTCACGATGGCTCCGGGGTCGTCGCGGGTGGCGGTTCGTCGGGGACGGGCGGTGCAGTGCAGTGCGGTGCGGTCCGGGGACGGGCGGTGCGGTGCGGTCCGGGGACGGGCGGTGCGGGGCCGGGCGGCGGAGTGTCAGCCGGGCAGCCGGGTCACCGGGCCGCCCGGGCGGAGAGGCCGTACAGGTAGTGCATCAGCGTGAGCAGGACGTCCTTGCTGGACTCGCGGGTCCGGGCGTCGCAGGCGACGATCGGCACCTCGGAGTCCAGGTCGAGCGCGGCCCGCAGGTCCTCGGTGGGGTAACCGGGGGACTCCGGGAAGGAGTTGACGGCCACGACGAACGGCACGCCGCGGTCCTCCAGCCGCCCGATCACGTCGAAGCTCACCTCCAGGCGCCGGGTGTCGACCAGCACGACCGCGCCGAGCGCGCCTTCGAACAGCCCGTTCCAGAGGAACCAGAAGCGCTCCTGGCCGGGCGTGCCGAAGACGTACAGCACCAGTTCGTCGGTGATGCTGATCCGGCCGAAGTCCATCGCCACCGTGGTGGAGGTCTTGCGCTCGATCCCGGCCAGGTCGTCGACGCCCGCGCCGGCCTGGGTCATCGTCTCCTCGGTGGTCAGCGGCCGGATCTCGCTCACCGATCCGACGAGGGTGGTCTTGCCGACGCCGAAGCCGCCGACGATCACCACCTTGACCGCCATGGTGGCCGAGTCGGGCAGCAGGTCCGCGCTCGCCGGCCCGGCGAGCGTGTCAGAGCCTCTGTAGTCCATGGATCACCGCCTCCAGCAGGGCGCGGTCGGGGAGGATCGCCTGCGGGACGGGGGAGCGCGCCTCGATCCGTCCGTCGGCGAGGAGGTCTGCCAGCAGCACGGTGACCGCGCTGGTCGGCAGCCCGAGGTAGGCGGAGATCTCGGCCACGGAGAGCGGCGAACCGCAGATCCGCAGGATCGCCGCAAGTTCCGGCTGCATGGTGGGCGCCGGTTCCGCGCGGGAGACGATCAGGGTGACCAGGTCGAACGTGGCCTGCTCGGCCAGGCCGCTGCGGCCTCGCGTGATCACATAGAGACGTTCGGGGATGCCCTCGTCCCAGTCCTGGTCGCCTGCACTCATGCGACCTGCTCGCCGTTGCGGGGCGGTGTACTGAGATGCTCGCCGATCCTGGCGACGAGATCGCGCATCCGCTGGCCCATCAGGCCCGCGTCCACGCCCTCGTCGGCGAGCACCGCCAGGTAGGCCCGGGCGCCGGCGGACATCAGGTAGAAGAAGCCGCCGCTCACCTCGATCACCACCAGCCGCATCCGGCCGTCGCCGTGCGGGAACTCGTGGCCCACTGCGGTGGCCAGGCTCTGCAGGCCGGCGCAGGCGGCGGCCAGGCGGTCGGCGGTGTCCGGGTCGGTGCCGTACTGCGCCATCCGCAGGCCGTCCGCCGACAGCACGATGATGTGGCGGGTGTGCGGGACGCCGTTCGCCAGCTCCTTGAGCATCCAGTCCATGTTGCTGCGCTGCTGAATCACTGCTCGCCCTTCCCTGCCGACTCTTCACTGGTGGGGCCGGCCGTACCGGTGGACGGCGTGTGGCCGTTCACCCCCTCGTGGAACGCGGCCAGCCACATGCCGGGCTGCACCGGTGCCTGGGCCGGCTCGGGGACCCGGGAGACCTCCGGGCCCGGCCGGGAGGGCCTGGCGTGGCGGCGGCGCTGCGGCAACCCGTTCGGGGCACGCTCGGCCACCACCGGAATCTCGTTGTCCGTACGGCCCGACTCCGCGAGGATCCCCGCGTTCGACCCGAACGACTGGCCGGTGGAGAACGCGCCCGCCGTCGTCCGGCCGTACGGCCGGGGCT
>NZ_BAAALD010000115.1:10134-21339 GCF_039528095.1 Kitasatospora arboriphila | reverse complement strand
CAAAGGAGTTGATCTCATTAATTGTCTTCCTAAGACCGCTTGGCCTCCGACTTCCGCGAGTACGGCCTGCGGGGCCGGCCGGGTGGACCAGCGGGCGCCGGGCCGGCGGCGGGGCCACCCCGGGGGCGGCCGCACCGAAGGCGACGCCGGCCTCCAGCACGGCGCGGTCGAAGGCGCTGCGTGCCGGGGTGTCGGAGACCGGTGCGGGCAGCGCGCCGGGGGCGGTGTCGCCCCGGACGGCCTCCGCGAGGCGGCGCGGCACGTCGGCGATCCGGGCGGGCAGCGGCTCGCCCTCCCAGAGCAGGGCGACGGCGGCCTCGCAGAGCGCGGCGGCGGTGCCGAGCCGGGCGGCGAGCCGCAGGTCGACGGCGGGACGGCCGGACCCCGGCAGCCGGATCAGGGCCCGCAGCCGCAGCGCTTCGTCGGCCCGGTCGAGGGCGGCGGCCAGGGCGCCGCGGGCCGGTTCGGCGGCCGGGGTGCCGACCGCCTCCAGCGCGTCGGCGAGCGCGTTGTACACGCCGGCGACGGCGACCCGTTCGTCGTGCAGCCGACGGCCGGGCCGGCGCACCGTCAGGCGGAGCAGCAGCAGCCAGGCGGCGCCGGCCAGGAAGGCCGAGGCGCCGAGCCAGGCGGGGACGGTCAGCTGCATGCCGCCGCCGACGGCGGTCAGCACCAGCAGCTGCAGACCGGCCAGCGACCAGACCGGACCGGCCACGCTGACCGCGCCCGACACCAGTCCCACCAGGGCGAGCACCGGCAGCACCCGGGCGCCCGCCCCGGCGCTCTGCCCGACCAGCAGGCCGAGCGCACCCGCAAGGGCGGGGACGGCCATGTGCAGCACCCCGCTGCGCCAGGTGCCGGGACGGTCGTTGATGCCTGCGAACATCGCCCCGAGTCCGGCCAGCACGCCCACCTGCGGCTGCCCGGCGGCCAGGCACACCGCCAGCACCGGGCCGGTGCCCAGGGCGCCCCGTGCGACCGCGGCCCACGGCACCGGCCCGCGCTGCCAGCGCAGCGGGTGGAGCAGCCAGCCGGGTGCGGCCGCGGGGTGCGGCAGGGGGCGGCGCACGGTCCTCCTCGGGGTACGGGGCGTGGGCCTGTGACGGGTGTGCCACCAGCCTAGTGGGGCCGTTTGTCGGGGCCGCTGCGACCGGGTTACAGCCCTGTGTCGACCCGGATCGAAAGGCGTCCCCCACCTGTTGAAAAAGTTCTTGACCGGCCATCACCCCCACCACTACATTCCCCCCAACCCAATCGGTACGGAAACAGGGACAACTGACGTGGACTGGTACTTGGCTGTGCTCAAGAATTACGCGGGTTTCGGCGGCCGGGCACGCCGCAAGGAATACTGGATGTTCGCCCTGGTCAACTTCGCGATCTACGTCGTCCTGGCGATCGTCGGCAGCCTGCTCGACACCTCGCTGCTCACCGCGCTGTACGGCCTCGCCGTGCTGGTCCCCAGCCTCGCCGTGACCGTCCGCCGCCTGCACGACACCGGCCGCCCCGGCCTGTGGATCCTGATCGGGCTCGTCCCGCTGATCGGCGCGATCGTCCTCATCGTCTTCGCCGCGACCGAGGGCCAGCCCGAGGCCAACTCCTACGGCCCGAACCCGAAGCTCAGCCCGGCCGTGGCCTGATCCCCCCACCTGCACCGACGAACGGGCCGGGGCAGCCGTATCGGCTGCCCCGGCCTTTTCCCATTCCCGGCGGCGTTCAATTCCCGCTCCCCGGCGCCGCCCCGGTGAATTTCCGATCACTTCCCGGACAATTTCCGAGAACGGCTCGAATCGTTCGGCCGGAATTCCGCCGTCCGGTCCGGCCGTGCGCGGGGCCGACCCTGACGGGACGTCGACTCCGCCGGGCCCGGCCCGCGGCGCGGCGGCGGCACGGGCGCCGGCCGGGATCGGGTATACCTGGCAGGCGTGATCCGTAGACGTGTGATGGTGGCCGGGGTCGTGCAGGGCGTCTTCTTCCGCGACACCTGCCGGCAGCAGGCCGTCGCGGCCGGTGTCGCCGGCTGGGTGCGCAACCTGCCGGACGGGCGGGTGGAGGCCGTCTTCGAGGGCGAGCCGGCGGCGGTCGAGCGCCTGGTGGAGTGGTGCGGGCGCGGCCCGAGCCGTGCGGTCGTCGAGGAGCGCCGGGTCTCCGAGGAGCCGCCGGAGGGCCTGGCCGGCTTCCAGGTCCGGCCGACCGCCTGGTGAACGCGGCCTGAGGGCGGCATCCGCCCCGGCGCCGGACTCCGAGGGGTCAGGCGGCCCGGGCTCCGGCGGGGAGCCGGCCTTCGGCGGCGGCCGTGGCGAGGGCGGCGAGCGCCTCGGGGGCGCCGGCCTGCCCGCGGATGCCGGGGAAGGCGTTGACGTCGACGATCAGCGGCCCGTCGGGAGTGTCGAGGATATCCACCCCGTACACCTGCAGTCCGAAGACCTCGCCCGTGGTGCGGACCAGTTCCGGCCAGCCGTCCGGCAGTGCGGCGACCGGCAGCTCCTCCCGTGCGACGGCGGCCGGCGCGGCGAGTTCGGAGCGGCGGCGCTCGGCGAAGAGCCTTCCGTCGACCGCCCAGAGCTTGTGGTCCCAGCCGTCGTTGCGGGCCAGCGGCTGGACGACCACCGGCTCCCCGGGCCACTGCGCGGCGAGCCGGCGGGCGTCGGCGGCGTCATGGACGGCCGCGACCAGGTCACCGCGGCGGCTGTGCAGGCTCTTCACCACCACCGGCCCGTCAACGGCCAGGTCCAGTGCGGCGAGGTCGGCCGTCCGGGTCGGCGCGAAGGGCAGCCCGGCCGCCAGGGCCAGGTCGGCCATCCGCTGCCGGTCCTGGCAGAACGCGGTGGCGGCGACCGGGTTCAGCACCGGCACCCCGCGCTCCTCCAGCCTGGCGGCCAGCGCGAGCGCCTGCGCGGTGCGGGCCTTGAGCAGGCAGACGTCCGGGACACCGGGCCGCTCGGGGACGTCCGGGTGCTGGCTGTCGACCGCGTGGCCGCCGGCGCGCAGCAGGGCGGCGGTGGCGGCCAGCAGCGGATGGTCCGGGTCGGCGGTGAGCAGCCTGACGTGTGCGCGGGCGCTCACGCGGCGCCGCCGACCGCGGCCGGCAGGGTCCCGGCGACGCCCTGCGGCGGCACCGCGGCCACCGAGGGCCAGGAGGAGCCGCTGCGGGCCAGCCGGAGGACGGCGCGGGAGACCCGGGCGACGGCCTGCGGGACGGCACGGAAGCTCGGGAAGTCGTTGACGTCGACGACGACGGGGCCGTCCGGGCCGAGCAGGATGTCGACGCCGTACAGATCCAGGCCGAACACCTCGCCGACCTGGGCGGCGACCGCGGCGACCTCCGGCGCGAGGGCCACCGGCCGTTCGCGGTGCGGGTGGTGCGGGTGCAGCGGTGAGGTCCGTTCGGTGGCGAAGAGTTCGCCGCCCGCGCTGTAGACCTTGAGGTCGACGCCGGTGTTGGGCACGTACGGCTGGGCGATCAGCAGGCCCTCGCCGCCCAGGTCGGCGCCGATCCGGGCGAGTTCCTCGGGGCGCTCCACCAGGTGGACGGCGCGGCCCGAGCTGCCGTCGGCCGGCTTCACGACCAGCGGGTAGTGGGCGTCGGGTATCCGGCCGAAGTCCTCCCAGCGGGCGGCCGCCCAGGTGGTGGGGACGGGCAGTCCGCGGTGCGCGGCGATGACGGCGGCCTGGGCCTTGTCGCGGACGGGCCGGATCGCCCGGGCGTCGTTGACGGTGGTGAGGCCGATCGCGGCCGCGGACTCCAGCAGGCCGAGGCCGGGGCCACCGGACACGGTCTTGAGCACCCAGGCGTCGTGGTCTCCGGCGCGCACCAGCCCACCGAGGTCGAGCAGCGAGCTGCCCGGGCGGACGACGTCGACCCGGTGGCCCCACGCGGTCAGTTGCCGCACCACGTCGAGCGGCATGCCGTCGTTCCGGTAGTGCTCCTCGACCAGGAAGCAGAACCTCATCCGCAACTCCCCTCCCCCCGGTCGGGCACCGTCGGCCCGGCCACAGCGCTCCAGGATGCCACGAACCATCCGGGCAAGATCGTCCAAGTCGTCCGCGAACGGCTACAAGCCGGTCACAGCCGGCGACCGGTGCGCGCACGGAGCGTCCCCGCGGGAGGACTCTCCGGGCGGCCGGCCGACCGTCGCCCCGGGCGCCCGACGGGGTGTCACCGGGCGGGCCGGGCACGGGATCCGGGCCGGCCGGGGCGCGGACGTCACCGGGTCGTCCCGAAGCCGTTCCAGCACACCACAGCCGGGTCACGGCACGGAACGGCACCCCTCGGGCCCGGGTGATCGCATTACCCTCTCTTGGTGAGGCCTTGTCCCGTTCCGGGTAGGGCACGGGTACCGGAAGGAGGGGGCGGTGCGCGAAACCGTCAGTACCGGGCCCGCGGCGGGGGCCGGGACCGAAGCACGCACGGCACGGACCGCACCGGGCGTGCTGCGCCCGGCGGGCCTGCACGACCTGCGCGGCCGGCCGGTGCCGGGCGCGCTGCACTACCCGGCCGAGGACGTGGTCGTCGTCTCCGGCCTGCCGGGCAGCGGCAAGTCCACCCTGATCAGGCGCTGTTCGCGGGCACCGGTCGTCGACTCCCAGCACTCGCGCGAGCGGTACGAGGAGCGGCTGCCGTCCCTGCCGTACGCCCTCTACCGGCCGCTGGTGCGGCTGCACCACTACCGCGAACTGCACCGGGCGCTGCGGTCCGGCGGGCCGCTGGTGGTGCACGACTGCGGCACGATGCCCTGGGTGCGGTGGTGGATCGCACGCACGGCGGCCGCGCAGGGGCGCCGGGTGCACCTGCTGCTGCTGGACGCGAGCCCCGAGGAGGCCGCCCAGGGCCAGCGGGAACGCGGCCGCAGGGTCTCGGCCTACGCCTTCGCCCGGCACCGCTGGGCCACCGACCGGCTGCACGCCCGGCTCGCGGCGGCCGACGGGCCGCTCGCGGGCTGCACCTCCACCGTGCTGCTCGACCAGACGGGCGCGCTGCGGCTGAAGGACATCGACTTCGCGACCTAGCGGGCGTGTCCTCAGAGGGGGCCGGGTGGCTCGACCAGGGGCGCGTGGGCGCACCTGGTGGTTGCCCGCACGAGGGCAGCAGGATACGACCGGGCCGGGGCGTTCACCCCTCGGGCCGGGCGGGGGGCGCCCAGCGGGGTGAGGGGTCGCGCGCGTCGCGTCGCGCCCCGGTGCGTGCTGGCTACTGTGCAGCCATGCCCACCCCCTCATCCCGGCGCAGGCCCCGACTGCGCCGGCTCGCCGACCGGCTCGGCGCGCAGTACCGCACCGCCTTCGAGCCGCAGTACGACCCCGTCCGCCGCTGCTGGACCCTGCGCTGGTACGACGGCCCCACCCCGGCCACCGTGCAGTCGGCCCTGCGCCGGCTGGGCCCGGAGTCCGAGGGCGTGCTCGTCCGGCGCGACCTGACCACCCGGTCCCTCGCGCTGGCGGCCCTCCGGGAGACCCGGGCCGGTGCCATGCACCGCTGGGTCGGCAGCTGGGGCCAGCGCTACCACCTGGCCCAACTGCTCGCCGACCAGGAGCATCCGGACCGCACGGCCGGCGCGCGCGAGGCCGCGATGCTGGACCGGCTGCTGGCCGCCGCCACGCCCGACGGCGGCCCGTGGGCGGTGCCCGACGAGTCCCGCGCGTTCGAACTGATCGCCCGGGACGGCATCGCCTGGCTGCTGCCGAGCGAGCGGCTGGCCGGACCGGGCGACGCCGACGGCGTCGCGCTGACCCCGCTCGAGTACCTGACCTCCCGGTACGCGGCCGGGGTGCACCGCGCGGCCTGGGAGACGGCGCTGACCACCATGCCGCTGCGGGCCGCGGTCACCTCCGCCGAGGCCGACCCGGAGCCGACCGCGGACGCCGCCCGGGCCGCGCTCGCGCTGCTGCCCGCCCTCCGGGCCCAGCTCAACCGCGACCTCGACCGGGCGCAGGCCCGGCTCGGCGGGGTCCTCCAACCACAGGTCTGAGCCCCCGAAGGGCACCCGGTCAGAGCCCCGCGTCGCGGGCGAGCAGCGCGGCCTGCACCCGGTTGTCGCACTCCAGCTTGGCCAGGATCCGGCTGACGTAGGTCTTCACGGTGGCCTCGCTCATGTGCAGCCGGGCACCGGCGTCGGCGTTGGACAGGCCCTCGCCGAGCAGGTCGACCACCGCGCGCTCGCGTTCGGTGAGCACGGCCAGCCGCCGGCGGGCGGCCTCCCCGCGGGCGGCGGCCGGGCCGGCCGCCAGGCTGTCGACGATGTGCCGGGTGGCGGCGGGCGACAGGAAGGCGTTGCCGCCGGCGGCCGCCCGGACGGCCTGGATGAGTTCGCCCGGGGCGGTGTCCTTCAGCAGGAACCCGGCGCCGCCGGAGGAGATCGCCCGCAGCACGTTCTCCCGCTCGCCGAAGGTGGTGAGCACGATCGCCCGCGCGCCGGGCGCGGCCCGCGGCAGCTCCGCCAGCGCGCTCAGCCCGTCCATCACCGGCATCTGGATGTCGAGCAGCACCACGTCCGCCGCGTGGGCGCGGGCGAGTTCCAGCGCCTCGCGGCCGTCGGCGGCCTCGGCCACCACGTCGATGTCGTCGGCGGAGGTGAGGATCATCCGGATGCCGGCCCGGATGAGCGGCTCGTCGTCGGCGACGAGGACCTTGATCACGTCTGGGGTCTCCCGGTGGGGGTCACGGTCGGTCACCTGGCAGCGTAGTGCTGCTTCTCGACGAGCCGGCCGTCGCGGAAGCAGAGCCTCAGCACGGTCTCCGTCTCCAGGGCGTCGGCGTCCTCGCCGGAGACGAACCAGGAGCAGGAGGCACCGGCCGGCACCGGCGGCCCCTGGTGCCGGTAGTCGTTGGTCAACTGCCGACTGCCGGAAGGCAGCTGACGGCGCACCTCCTGCTCGGAGCTGCCGACGGTCAGCGCGTCGAAGGTCTCCCGCTGGAGCGTGGCGTTGTCGAGCATGTGGAAGAAGGTGGCCACGGCCCAGACCAGCGCACCGACCGAGGCCAGCAGCACGAGTCCGGCGCCGACCGCGCAGCCCAGTGCCGGGCTGCGGCGCGGTGTCGGGTCGGGCGGCACCGGCAGGTCGAGGCCCAGGTCGTCCGGCAGCCCGGCGCCCGCGTCCGCGCCCTCGGGTCGCCCGGCGCCGTCGTACGGGAGCACGCCGGCCAGTCGGAACCCGCCGTCCGCCGCAGCTCCCGCGTGCACCATGCCGCCGAGCAGCCGGGCCCGCTCGTGCAGGCCGGTCAGTCCCTGGCCGCCGCGGACGGCCCCGTCGGCGCCGGCCGGCGGCGGACCGTTGTGCACCTCCACCACCAGGGCGTCCGGTTCGTAGCGCAGCGAGACGGTGATCACCGCCCCGGGCGCGTGCTTGTGGGCGTTGGTCAGCCCCTCCTGGACGATCCGGTACGCCGCGTGCCCCGAGGCGGCCGGCGGCGGCCGCGGCTCGCCGGCCCGTGTCAGCGCCACCGCGGCGCCCGCCGCCCGGGAGGCCTCGACCAGCCGCTCGACGGCCTCGACGCCGCCCGCCTCGGGCAGGGTGTCGTCCCGCAGCAGCCCGACCACCTCGCGCAGCTCGCGCATCGCACCGGTCGCCGCCTGGCGCAGTACGCCGACCGCCTCGCGCTGCGGCCCGGTCAGGCTGCGGTCCACCTCCAGCGCGCCGGTGTGCACGGCGATCAGCGCGAGCTGGTGGCCGAGGCTGTCGTGCATGTCCTGCGCGATCCGGTGGCGCTCGCGCAGCCGCGCCTGATGGGCGATCATCGCCCGCTCGCGCAGCAGCTGGGCGTTGCGTTCCTGCACCGCGGTGAGCAGCGCCCGGCGCTGGGCGCGGTAGCGGCCCACCACGGCGGGCAGCACGGCGAGCAGCAGGAAGCCGACCGAGGAGACGACCAGGTTGGCGCGGACGGGCAGGCCGTCGGTGTTGAGGCCCAGCGAGAAGGCGACGACGGCGTTGAAGGCGAGGCAGAAGACGGCGGTCAGCACCGGGGGACGGGCGATCCGGTACCCGGCGGACCAGCCGGCCAGCACCAGGAGGGGCAGGAAGCCGCCGTACCCGCCGGTGGCCGCGCCGGTGAGCACCAGCACCGTCCCGGGCAGGCCCCGGCGCAGCAGGCACAGCGCCGCCGCCGCGAGGCCGGCGGCGAGCGCCGCGCCGCGGCCGGAGTCGGCGAGCTGGATCAGCCCGCCCAGCCCGCCGACGAACAGCGCGGCGACGCACTCCCGGACCACGAGCCGGGCGCCCCAGGGGCCGGGCAGGGCCCGGCGCGCCAGGGCCCGCGGCGTGAGGTCGGCCCTGGTGGGGGCGGTCGGGAGGAGCTCCGCCGGGAGGACGCCGGCCAGGCGGCGGGCGGTCGGCTTGGTGGTCACGCGCAGAGGCTAGCGGGCCGCCCCCCGGGCTCCGCGACCATCCTCCGTCGCTCTCCGCCACGACCAAAGTCGGGGAACCGGCGGTTCCGGTCCTGAGGCGGGAGCGGCGGCTACTCCCGCCGGACGAGGAGCAGGGCGATGTCGTCGGGCCGCTGTGCCGTCCGGCGGGCCCGGCCGACCAGCCGGTCGGCGAGGTCGTCGAGGGTGCGGCCGCCGTCCCGTGCGCCGCCACGCGCGTCGGGTACCACGGGCCCGGCGTGGGCGAGCGAGCTGCGGAGTTCGTCGATGCCCTGGTCGATGGAGGTGGACGGGGTCTCCACCAGGCCGTCGGTGTACAGCGCGAGCACCGAGCCGACCGGGAGGTGCAGCCGGGTGGTGGGGTAGTGCGAGGAGCGGTCGACGCCGAGCAGCGGGCCGCCCTCCAGGTCGACCAGGTCGGTGCGCCCGTCGGGGCGGCGCAGCAGCGGCGGCGGGTGGCCGGCCCGGACGCCGTGCCCGCGGCCGTCCGAGGGGTCGAGGTGGATCAGGCAGCAGCTGGCGAGCAGCCCCGGATCGAGGTCGGCCATCAGGTGGTTGGTGCGCACCAGCACCTCGGCGGGCGGGCTGCCGCCGGAGGCGAAGGCGCGCACGGCGCTGCGCAGCTGCCCCATGGTGGCGGCGGCGCCGACGTTGTGTCCCTCGACGTCGCCGATGACCAGGCAGAGGCCGTGCGGGGTGGTGATGACGTCGTACCAGTCGCCGCCGATCTCCATGCCGCGGGTGCCGGGCAGGTAGCGGGCGGCGATGGCGATGCCGGGCACGGTGGGCAGCCGGTGCGGGAGCAGGGCCTGCTGGAGGCCGCGGGCGAGCTCGAACTCGGCGTCGTACAGCCGGGCCCGCTCCAGGGCCTGGGCGATCAGGCCGCCGAGGGCGGTCAGCTGGACGCGGTCCTCGGGGGTGAAGGTCCTGGGCTGTTCGAAGCCGAGGATGAGGCTGCCGATGGGGTGGCCGGAGGCGATCAGCGGCAGGAAGGCCCAGGCCCGCATCTCGTCCTGCGGGATGCCCGGGTAGGCGTCGAGGAGTTCGCGGGAGGACTGGAAGAAGAGCGGGGTGCCGGCGATCAGGGTCTCGGTGCCGGGCAGCCGGGCGCCGAGCGGGGTGGCCTCGAAGCGGTCGAGGAACCCCTCGGGGTAGCCGCTCTGGGAGACCAGGTGCATCCGGCCGTTCTGGGCGAGGTAGAGGGCGAGCTCCTGGCCGCCGTAGCCGGGCAGGATCTGCTCCAGGACGGTGTTGCAGACCTCCTGGACGGAGACCGCCTCGGTGAGGGCGCTGGCCAGCTGCAGCAGGTGGTAGGTGGCGCCGAGGCTGGCGGGGGCGGCGGGCGGGGCCTCCGGCAGGACGGCGGAGTGCGGGTCGGCCGGTTCGGCGGCGGCGACGACCCGGCCGGTGACGCCGTGCGCGTCGGGGTAGAGCGAGAAGGCGAGCCAGTGGTCGGGGGGCCGGCAGGCGAGGAAGGCGGTCGGGCGCCGGGAGAGCATCGCGGCGCGGTAGCGGTCCTCGTAGGCGGGGTCGCCGAGCCAGGGCAGCACGTCCCAGGGATGCCGGCCGAGGAGTTCGTCCCGGCGGGCGTGGAGGAACATCTCGGCGGTGCGGTTGACGTAGACGACCATGCCCTCGGCGTCGAGGGCGAAGACGCCGTCGCGCAGCCGCTCCACGGCGGCGACGGCGGCGGAGCCCGCGGAGTCGTCGAGGACGACGACGACCAGGTGGGTGCCGTCGGCGACCCGGCGGCCGCGCAGGTCGAGGGTGCGGTGGCCGCCGCGCGGGTCGCGGACCCGGACCTGCCGGTCGAAGGGGCGGCCGTCGGCCGCGGCCCGCCGGGCGGCCTCGCGCAGCAGCGGCATGTCCTCGGGCGAGAGCCGTTCGACCAGGGTGGCGAGCCGGCCGTCGAAGGAGCCGGGGGCGAGGCCGAGGATGGCCTCCAGCTCCCGGTCGACGGCGATGGTGCGGCCGGGGATGTCCCAGTCGAAGACGCCGACCCGGGTGGCCGGCCCGGACGGCGGCGGGAGCTGGACGACGGTGGGCTCGTCGGCGGCGGCCAGTTCGCCGTACGGGGTGAGCGAGGCGGCGATCCGGTTCGCGGAGGAGCGCAGCTGGCGGCGGGCGCCGCCGGGCAGGCCGGCCTCGGTGCTGGGCCACAGCACGCACAGCACGCCGAGGGTGCCCTCGCGGGTGGCGATCGGTGCGGCGGCGAAGGAGAAGGCGTAGGGCAGGCCGACCGCGAGGCGGGGGAAGCGCCGCATGGTCTCGTCGGGGTCGGCGAGGACGATGGTGCGGCCGGTGCGGAAGGCCTCGGCGGGGGGCAGCGGGGCGAGCAGGGCGATCCGCCGGAAGGCGCTGAGCAGTGGCAGCGGGACGCCGACGACGGTGCTGAGCACCAGCGAGCGGTGGTCGGGGGACGGCAGGTAGACCAGCCCTCCGTAGCCGGAGGTGAGGTCGACGGCCCTGGTCAGGCCCTCGGCGAGGAGTTTCTCGACGGCGTCGCGGTCGGCCGCCCGGCGCGGGGCACCCGGCGGGGCGATCTCCTCGGCCGGGGGCGGCGGTGCTCCGGCGGTCGCCGGGGCGTCCTCCTGGGGCGGCAGCGGGACGACGTCCGGCCGTGGGAGGGGGCCGGTGGGGTCCGGGGCGGCCCGCGGGGAGCCCGGCGGCGGGTCGGGGTCTGCGGTGGCCGGGGGGCCGGTCGGGGCGTCACTCTCCGCGGGGGCGTCCGGGTGCTCGGCTGCCGCCCCCGGTTCGCCGTCAGCCGGCACGCCCAGGCGCATTCTTTCTCTCTAGTCCCGGACCTTCGAGGGTGTCAAACGGAGGCAAAGTCTCCGCGGCGGCCCGG
>NZ_BAAALD010000115.1:0-10124 GCF_039528095.1 Kitasatospora arboriphila | reverse complement strand
GGACTGTCCGGGGTCCGGCCGGTGCGGGGCCGCCGCGCGGGGGCGGCGGGGCGGGCGGATCAGCCCGCGGGCACCGTGTCGGTGAACGAGGTGCCCGCGGCGCGGTAGCCGGCGACCTTGGCCGCGACCTGCGCGGGGCTGAGCACCTGGTCCTTCACGAAGTACACGTAGTCGACCTGCTCGTCGTAGGAGCGCGGGGTGCTGCCGGTCTGCCCGTTGAGGTCGATCAGCCAGTGGTTGAAGTCGATCCACTGCGGCGTCTCGGGCAGGTACGGCTCGCCGTGCACCGCGAACACCCGTCCGTCGATGTAGTAGGTGATCGCCGTGCCGTCGATGGTGATCTGCAGGTCGTGCCAGCCGTCGAACGAGGTGCGGCTCTCGGTGTGGGTGTTGACGGCGTTCCACGGGTCCGGGTTGTAGGTCTCCCAGGACGTCGTGTACATGATGTCGCCCTGCTCGCCCCAGCCGCCGTTGGGCAGGTACTCGAAGTCCTGCTCGCCGTAGTCCGGGTCCATCGGCGCGTTGAGCGGGGTGAAGGCGAAGAACGTCTGGTTGACGTGGTCGCCGTCGGGTCCGCCGCTCGGGGTGTCGTCGAACCTCACCCGGGCCGCGTAGGTGCCGTTCTTGAACTTGCGGGCGGTGGTCTGGATCTCCGTCTCCCGGGTGCCGGCGGCGGTGCCGTCGGTGGTGAGGCGGAGGTTCATCACCGAGTTGGCGAAGGTGACGTCGGCCGGCGACCAGGTCGCGCCGGGCACGCCCGGGCCGCCCTGGCCGGACTTCACCGTCCAGCCGTGCTGCTGCAGCGCCGGGTCGCTGCTGGAGCCGTAGCCGAAGTCGTCGAAGAGGGCGGGCGCGTTCGGGTCGGTCGGCGGGGTCGTCGGGGGTGTGGTGGGCGGCGTGGTCGGGGGCGTGGTCGGGGTGTTGCCGTCCGGGGCGGTGCCCCAGACGAGCGCGCCGGAGCGCTGCAGGGTGACCTTGTCCCAGGTGGCGTAGCTGGTGCGGGCGGCGCCGAAGGAGTAGTCGTCGGACTGGGTGAGGGTCTGCCAGTCCGAGCGGTAGAAGCGCAGCTGCATGTCGCCGGTGTTCTGCCCGGGGGCGAGCGAGCCGGCGCCCGCGGTGAAGCCGATCTCCAGGTAGCGGTCGGCGGTCGCGGTCGGGTTCGCGAGGGTGCCGAAGGTGCCGGTGATGTTGCCGCAGCCCTTGACCGCCCAGGAGCAGGCGAAGCGGTAGGCGGTCGTCGGGCCGTCGGCCTTGAAGTAGTAGCGCAGCTTGAGCTCGCTCAGCGGCACGCTGGTCGAGCCGGTGTTGACCACCTCCAGCCAGGGTTCGGCCTGGTCGGCGGTGGCACCGGTGGCGCTGGTGCGGTACTGGACGCTCAGCGCGTCGGTCGCGGCCGAGGCCGGCGGGGTGAGCAGCGCGGCGCCGGCCAGGCCGGCGGCGACGCAGACGGCCGTCGCGGTGCGCAGGCGGCGCGGGACGCGGGGCTTTCCTGACACGGTGTTCCCTCTCTCCGTGGGGGCGGTGCGGACGCGGGCGCCGCGGTCGGCGGGCACCCGGGCGGTGCAGGGAGCGAACGGGTGGTGCGGATCGGGGGCGGCCGGTGGGCCGCGGGCGGCGCGGGCGCAGGGCGGCGCGGGGTCAGCGGGGTCAGCGGGGTCAGAGGTCCGCCGGCAGGCCGAGCGCCGCCAGTCTCGGGCGGTGGCCGGTGAGGGCCCGTTCGAAGGCGGGCCAGTCGGTGTCCGGGTTCCAGGCGCGCTCGGCGAGGGCGCAGAGCCGGGGGTAGAGCCGGCGGTCGGCCTCCGCGGGGTCGGGCACGAACTCGGTCCACAGCTGGGCCTGGGCGCCGAGCACCCGGGCCCGGGCCTCCTCCGGCCAGTGCGCGGGGGCCGGGTCGAGCCCGTGGACGGCCCGCAGGTCGACCACCGCGCCGTCCTGGCCGAGCGGCTCACCGGGACGGTCGGAGGTTGGGTAGTCCAGGTAGGTCGCGCGGTAGGGCGCCATCACGATGTCGTGGCCGCGCCGGGCGGCGTCCAGGCCGTGGTCGGCGTCCCGCCAGGGCATCACGGTGAACTCCGGCGGCAGGCCGGGGCTGCTGCTGTCCTCGGCCCAGCAGACCGGCCGGCGGCCGTGCTCCAGCAGGTGGGCGCCGACCCGGCCGAGGAACCAGCCGTGCAGCTCCTTGGGCGAGGCGAGGCCGAGCTCGGCGGCGCGCCGCCGGGCGGACGGGGCGGCCTCCCACTCGGCGGTGGGGCACTCGTCACCGCCGAGGTGCACGTACGGCGAGGGGAAGACGTCCATCACCTCGTCCAGCACGTCGGTGCAGAAGGCCAGCGCCTCCTCGTGCACCCCGAGGACGTTCTCGCAGACGCCCCACTCCGTCCACACGTCGAGCCGCCGTTCGGGGTGGTTGCCGAGCCTCGGGTGGGCGGCGAGGGCGGCGCGGGCGTGGCCGGGCATCTCGATCTCGGGGACGACGGTGACCCCGCGCTCGGCCGCGTGGCGGACGAGGCCGCGCAGTTCGGCCTTGGTGTACGCGCCGCCGTGCGGGCGGTCGTCGAAGCTGTCGCTGCCGGCCCGGCCGGTCATCGTCCGTGCCCGGACGGAGCCGACCGCGGTGAGCCGCGGGTAGGCGTAGACCGGCATCCGCCAGCCCTGGTCGTCCGTCAGGTGCAGGTGCAGGACGTTCAGTCCGTGCAGGGCGAGCAGGTCGACGGTGCGGTGCAGGTAGGACACCGGCAGGAAGTGCCGCGCGACGTCCAGCATCAGGCCGCGCCACGGGTACCGGGGGCGGTCGGTGACAGTCAGGCAGGGCAGCTCCCAGCGGACGTCCGGCACCGGGCGGTCCAGCAGCGCCTCGGCGGGGAGCAGTTGGCGCAGCCGCTGGATGCCGTGCAGCAGGCCGGCGGTGGCGGCCGCGTGCAGCCGGACGGCCTCGGGGGCGACCGAGAGCCGGTAGCCCTCGGGGCCCAGTTCCGCGGTGAGCGCGGGGTCCACGGCGAGCAGGACGGCACCGTCCGGCGAGGACGGCAGCGGCAGGCCGGTGGCCGGGCGGAGCAGGATGCGCAGCAGGTCGGCGGCGGCCGCGGCCGGGCCGGGGGCGTGCACGGCCGTGGCGTGGTCGAACGTGAACCGGCCGGGCGCGGGGACGATCCGGCGGGGCGTCGGAAAGATCACGTCGGAACCACCTCGGGAGGACTGGAAACTTACCACTTGCAGACTGGAGCACCACTGGTAAGAGAAAGTGGCATAGACCAGTTGGCGCGTCAAGGGGCGGCACCGGAACACGTCCGGCGGCCCGCCCCCGGACGGGAGTTGATTGACTGGCAGCCATGACCTCCACCGTGTTCGAGACCGACACCCCCGACCCGACCGCCTACCTCGACCGGGTGGCCGCGACCGACCTGGGCCGGGCCTACAAGCAGCGCATGCTCGACGAACTCGACGTCCGGCCCGGCGCGACGGTGCTGGACCTCGGCTGCGGCCCCGGCACCGACCTCGATTCCCTGGCCACGGCCGCCGGCCCGGCAGGGCGGGTGATCGGCGTCGACCACGACCGGGCCGCCGTCGACACCGCCGCCGCGCGCACCGCCGGACGGCCCGCCGTCGAGGTCCGGCTCGGCGACCTCCACGACCTGCCGCTGCCGGACGGCGCCGCAGACCGCGCCCGCACCGACCGGGTGCTGCAGCACGTCGCCGACCCGGGCCGGGCGCTCGCCGAGGTCGGGCGGGTGCTGCGGCCCGGCGGCCGGCTCGTCATGGGCGAGCCCGACTGGGGCACCCTGACCGTCGACCACCCGGACGGCGAGCTGACGCAGGCCTACACCCGGTACGTCACCGAACGGGCGGTGCACAACGCCCGCATCGGCAGCCGCCTCCCGCGGCTGGCGGTCGAGGCCGGGTTCGAGGTGCCCGCCGTCCTCCCGATCACGCCGGTCCTCCGCGACGTCCGGGCGGCCGACCGGATCCTCGGACTGGAACGCTGCACCCGCCGGGCCGTCACCGCCGGGTACCTCACCCCGGACGGCGCCGACCGCTGGCTCGACCACCTCGAGAACGGGCCCTTCCTCGCCTCGGTGACCTTCTACGTCGTGGTGGCGACCTGAGGGGCGCCCGGGGCGCCTCGGCCGCCACACTGGTAAGGTGCTGGTCAGGTTCGGACGAGGGGAGCCGCCGTGGCGGTGAAGCGGACGCGGGTGCGCGACCACCTGCGGGATCTGGTGGAGGCCCGCAGGCCCGGTGAGCCGATCCCGTCCGAACGGGCGCTGTGCGAGGAGCTCGGGGTGTCCCGGCCGACCCTGCGGGCGGCGGTGGACGAACTGGTGGCCACCGGCCTGCTCGTCCGCGAGCACGGGCGCGGCATGTTCGTGGCCCCGGAGAAGGTCGTCCAGGAGATGGCGATGGCCTCCGAGGGCAGTGCCTTCAGCGTGCCGCGGGCCGCCGGCAGCTGGGCCGGGCGGGTGCTGGAGTTCGAGACCGTGCCGGCCGGGGCGCGGCTCGGCCGGCGGCTGCGGATCTCCCCCGCCGCGGAGCTGACCCGGGTGGCCCGGCTGCGCCTCGTCGACGGTGAGCCGATGGCCATCGAGCACCTGCACGTCCCGGCCGCGCTGGTGCCCGGGCTGGCCCCGGCCGACATGGAGTCGGGCGACTTCTACGACCTGCTGCGCGAACGGCACGGCGTACGGGTGCGGGAGGCCGTCCAGTCGATCGAACCCACCGTCACCAACGAGGCGGAGTCCCGGCTGCTGGGGGTGCCGGTGCTCTCGCCGGCACTGCTGTTCGAGCGGCTGACCAGTGACGCGGCCGGTCGGCCGGTGGAGTACGTGCACTCGGTGTACCGCGGCGACCGGTACCGGATCGTCTCCCGGATCGCCTTCGACGACGGTCCTCCCGGGGCCGCGGCCGAAGGCGGGAGCGGCGCGGCCGCGCACCATCCGGGCATCCCGCCCGGGGACCTCCCCGGACGGCCCGGCGGGCGGAGCACTACCACGGGTGACGTCCAGCCCCCGGCCTGACACCCCGTCGCTGGGCCGTCCGTGCGTCCCTGCGGCGGTGGGCGGTTGACCGCCGGCCGCCTCGGGGATCATCCGCCGGTATGAAGATCGGCTCATCGGGTTGTCATCCTCGGGTTGGCCCGGCGCTCTGGGCCGGGCTGGCCGTCGTCCTGACGGCCTGTTCGACGGCGCCCTCCCGGAGCGCCGCTCCCCCGGCCGCCACGGCGCCGGCCGCACTCCCGCCGCTCGCCGCCGTCGAAACCCGCGAACGCCACGCACCCCTGGGGATCGACCCGGTGCAGGCCGCCCGGCAGTCCGCGGAGCGCCGGGCACGCGAGCAGGCCGCCCGCTGGGGACTCGACCGGCTGCCGACCGCCGCCCCGGCCCCGCCCGAACAGCGGCCCGCGCTCACCGCCGACCGGCCCGGCCTCGTCCTGCGGCCCGGCCTGCCACCGGTCGTCCAGCGCGTCCCCACCGAGGACCGGGTCGTCTTCCTGACCATCGACGACGGAGCGGAGAAGGACCCGGAGTTCGCCCGGATGACCGCCGAACTCGGCATCCCCTACAGCACCTTCCTCACCGGCTACCTGGCCCGGCCCGACTGGGGCTACTTCCGCGGCCTGCTGGCGAACGGGCACGCCGCCACCGGCAACCACACGCTCAACCACCGCGACATGCGCAAGCTCACCGCCGCCGAGCAGCGCACCGAGATCTGCGGCCAGCAGGACGAACTCGAACGCGAGACCGGCTCCCGGCCACCGCTGTTCCGCCCGCCCTACGGCGAGTACACCGACGACACCCTGCGGGCCGCCCAGCAGTGCGGCATCCGCGCCGTCGCGCTGTGGAACGAGGAGGCCTTCCCCGACCGCATGGAGTACCGCCACGCGGACCGGGTCCTGCACCCCGGCGACATCATCCTCACCCACTTCCGCGGGCGCGCCGAGTGGGGCGGCACGATGACGGACGTGCTCCGCCGGGTGCTCCGCACGGTGGACGAGCAGGGCTTCGCCCTGGCCCTGCTCGACGACTACCTCTGACACCGCCGTACCGCCCCGGCCCGCCTCGCCCGCCCCGACCCGGCCGGAGCAGGACCGGCGCCCGAGGGGCGAGAACGCCGTCCCAGCATGCGGAAACGTTGGCAGCGTCCGCGACCGCCGTGATCGACTGTGCGCTCCCGCACGGAAGGAGCACCGCCATGCTGCCATCCCTCGACGGCCTGGTCTTCTCGCCCACCGGACGCGCCGAGCACGGCGAGGTCGACGCCGCCACCAGCTTCGCCTACCGCGAGCAGGACGGCCGGGTCTGGGCCTCCTACCAGGGCGGCGACATCGTGCACGGCCACCTCGTCGGCACCCGCGCGGGCGACACCCTCGAATTCCGGTACGTTCAGCTCAACCGTGCCGGCGAGACCAGCAGCGGACACTGCGTCAGCACGCTGTCCCGGCTGACCGACGGACGCCTGCGGCTCGACGAATCCTGGCGCTGGGAGTCCCGCCCGGGCGCCGGGACGAGCGCGGTCGAGGAGGTCCTGCCGCCCGTCGGCTGAACCGCCCCGCACCTGCCGTCCCCGCGCCGCGCCCCACGCCTGCGCCCCACCCGTGACCCGATCCGTGATCCCACCCGAGGAGCCCGCCGTGTCCCCCGCCGAGCCTCTGCACCTCGTCCTGCCCGGCTACCAGAACTCCGGCCCCGCGCACTGGCAGAGCCGGTGGGAGGCCGCCGACCCCGGCCTCGTCCGGGTCGAGCAGGCCGACTGGGACGCGCCGCGGCGCACCGACTGGGTCGCCGCCCTGGACGCCGCGGTCGCCGCCGCCGACCGCCCCGTCGTCCTGGTCGCCCACAGCCTCGGCTGCATCACCGTCGCCCACTGGGCCGCCGGGCGCACCGGGCCCGGCCCGGTCGTCGGCGCCCTGCTGGTCGCCCCCGCCGACGTGGACACCGCCGAGGTGCCGGAACTGGTCGACTTCCGGCCCGTACCGCTGCGCCCGCTGCCCTTCCCGACCACGGTGGTCGCCAGCACCGACGACCCCTGGTGCACCGCCGAGCGGGCCGCCGCCTTCGCCGACGCCTGGGGCGCCGCGCTGGTGGACGTCGGGCCGCTCGGCCACATCAACAGCGACTCCGGCCTCGGCGACTGGCCGCAGGGCCGCCGCCTGCTCGCCGACCTCACCGGAAGCGCCCGGCCGTAGCGCCGGGGGCACCCGGATCAGGCGTAGTACGAGGCCACCGCCGGCTGGCCGGTCCAGTTCGGGCCGGCCGCCGGGTCGGCACCGAGGTAGCGGAAACCCGGGAGGGCCACGGGCGGCCGGCGGCCGCCCTGCAGGGTGAGCAGCCGGCGGCGCGCGTCGTACCGGAATCCGGCGGCCCGCAGGGCGGCCAGGACCGGGCGGGCGGCGCTGCGGCCGTCCGGCCGGCGGACCGAGGCCGGGTCGAAGGTGGCCGCGAGCAGGCCGTCCCCGGTGAGGGCACCGGCCCAGCAGGCCAGCAGCCCGAGCTTGTCCCCGAGGTAGGGCAGGCCGTGCACGCAGGTGACGAGGTCGTACGTGCGCTCCGGCTCCCAGTCGGCGACCGAGGCGGTCAGCAGCCGCAACCCGGGCAGGACGGGCACCGGACCGAGCGGGCCGACCAGGTCGACGCCGGTCAGCTCACTGCCCGCGGCGACCGACCCGGCGGCGGCGACCAGGGCCCGCCCCTCCCCGCTGCACAGGTCCAGCCAGGCACCGGGGCGCCCCCGCAGCCGTTCGGCCGGGTCGAAGCCGAGCTCCCGGGCGTAGCTGTTCACCCCGGTGAGGGTCCGCTCCCGGTTCATGGTGCTGTTCGCCACCACGGGGGAGGCCGCGAGTTCCACGTCCCCGACGAGATCACCCATGCCGGCCACCCTACGGCCGACCACAACCCCCCTGCGGACCCGGGCGGCAGCGCTGCCTAGGGTGGTCGCATGACGAACCGTCCGCAGGTGCCCGCCGTCCGCGACGAGCGGAGCGCACGGCAGGACACCTGCCGGTGCTTCGACCAGGACCGCGCGACGAACCGGCGTCGGGTCGCCTTCCACGCCGAGCAGCAGGACACCTCGGCGCCGGGCTGGCTGAGGCTGCTCGACCTGGTGGAGGAGGCGGCGGCGGACGGCCGCGAGGAGTTCCACCCGCTGCAGGGGCTGCCCGCGGAGGAACGGCGGCAGATCGTCACCCTGCCACCGACGATCGCGAGGCTGACCGCCGTCCGCAGGCTCGGGCTGTACGGCAGCAACCTGGTCCGCGTCCCGCCCGAGATCGGGGCGATGTCGGCGCTGGAGGACCTCGACGTCTACACCTCGTACCGCCTGCACTGGCTCCCCTACGAGCTGACCCGGTGCCCCCGGCTGCGGCGGAGCCTGGTCAGCACCCGGGCGCTGTACGGCAACGAGAAGACCAGGCCGCCGTTCCCGCCGCTGGACCGGCAGCCGCGCGAGGGCGGCACGGGCGCGGTCTGCAGTGTCTGCGGCGGGCCGGCCGCGCGGCCGCGCCGGGTGTGGATCACGCTGCGGGTGGCCACCGACGTCCTGCCCCTGCTCGTCGACGCCTGCTCCAAGGCCTGCGTCGCGGCGCTGCCCACCCCGCCGGAGGGGTACGTCCGCAGCCCGCACTCGGGCGGGCCGACCGTGCAGCAGCCCGTCGCCGACCACTGGTTTCCGCCCGAGCGCCGTGCCGTCCGGCACGAGACCCGCAACCGGCACCGCACCGAGCAAGGAGGGACCCCGTGACCGCGACCCCCGCCGTGGCCTATGTGACCAGCAAGGACGCCCCGGACCAGGAGGTGGGGGCGGCGCTGGCCGCGTTCACCGGGCAGGGGGTGGCCGCCGAGCCGGTGGTGTGGGACGACCCGGCGGTCGCCTGGGAGCGGTTCGACGCGGCGGTGGTCCGCAGCACCTGGGACTACACCGGGCGACGGGACGAGTTCCTGGCCTGGGCGCGGCGCGCGGCCGGGCTCACCCGGGTCTGCAATCCGGTGCCGGTGCTGGAGCGGAACACCGACAAGACCTACCTGCGGGAGCTGGCCCTGGCCGGGGTACCGGTGGTGCCGACCGCCTGGGTCGGGCCCGGCGAGCGGCTGGACGGGGGGACGGCGCCGTGGCCGGAGCTGGTGGTGAAGCCCACCGTGTCGGCCGGCGCGCGGGACACCGTGCGGACCACCGACCGGGCGGCCGCCGCGGCGCACGCCGACCTGCTGACCGCGGCCGGCCGGACGGCGATGGTGCAGCCGTACCTGCCGGCGGTGGACGGGGAGGGCGAGACCTCGTTGGTGTTCATCGGCGGCGCGTTCAGCCACGCGGTGCGGCGCGGGCCGATGCTGTCCGGCCCGGAGGGCCGCTTCGCGGACGAGCCGCGGCGGCCCGACGCCGACCAGCTGGCCGTCGCCGAGCGGGTGCTCGCGGCCGTGCCCGAGCGCGCGGAGCTGCTGTACGCGCGGGTGGACCTGGTCCGCGGGCCGGAGGGCACTCCGCTGCTGATCGAGCTGGAGCTGACCGAGCCGCGGCTGTTCCTGCAGTACGAGGCCGGGGCGCCGGCGCGGCTGGCGGCCGCGGTACGGGCGCTCGCCGGCTGACCCCGGAGTGCGCGCGGGCCCGGCCGCCGACCCTCGGCCCTGTTGTCGGCGGCCCGTGCCAGGCTGGCCGCAGCGATCCGCAGCGACGAGGGGACGGACGGGATGGACGGGCTGGCCGAGGGCGGCTTCACGGTGGACAGCTGGGAGCCGGAGGTGCTGGACGAACTGCCGGGGGCGACACTCGCCCGGGTGAAGCTGACCAAGACCTTCCGGGGCGGGCTGACCGGCACCAGCACCGTGCACATGATCAGCGCGGCGGACGGCGAGGGCCAGCCCGCGGCGTACACCGCCTTCGAGCGGTACGCCGGCGAGTTGGACGGCCGCAAGGGCAGCTTCGTGCTGCAGCACTGCGCGCCCGGCAGCCGCGGCGAGCGGCTGGTGATCGCGGTGGTGCCGGGCACCGGCACCGAGGAGCTGGCCGGGATCACCGGCGGCTTCGAGATCCGGATCGACGACGCGGGCGTGCACAGCTACGTCTTCCGCTACGCCCTGGCCTGATCCGGGGACGGCGACGGCCCGCTTCCCGGGTGCGGGGAGCGGGCCGTGCGGGGG
>NZ_BAAALD010000114.1:0-21891 GCF_039528095.1 Kitasatospora arboriphila | reverse complement strand
GGGGGCGCGGGGGGGGGGGGGGGGGGCGAGGGGGGGGGGGGGGGGGGGGGGGCGGCCCGCCGCCCGCCCACCTGGCCCGGTCAGTAGCGCGGCTTGCGGGTCAGGGCGATGCCGCCGAGCAGGAAGGCCACACCGAGCACGCCGGCGATGACGGCGTCGGTGGTCTGCGCGGGCTTGTGGCTGGCGTCCATGACCGCGGTGACCAGGCCGGCCACGGCGCTGATGTAGCAGAAGATCGTGATGAAGATCTTCAGGTTGGGGTTCATCCGATGCCTTTCGTCGAGCGGTGCGGGTGGTGGTGCGGGGGCCCTCAGCGGGCGGCCCGCGGTCCGCGGCCCGCGGGTGCGGTCGCGGCGGCGGTGAGGCCGAGCAGCATCACCCAGGCGTCGGGGTCCGACCGGAAGCGGTTCCAGCGGTCCGCCGCGAGGGCGAGTTCGGCCAGCGAGAGGACGCCCCGGGCCACCAGCGGCTCCAGCCGCTGCGGGCCGAGCTGCGGGGCGAAGGCGTCCGTGGGGTGGTCGTCGTTGGTGGTGGCGAAGGGCCGCAGCACGACGTCATCGAAACCGGCGGCGCGCAGCAGTCGGGGCAGTCGCCGGCCGATCGCGCGGTCGCCGCCCGCCGTCCGCTGGGCGGCGGCCATCTTGGCGTGCACGCCCGCGAGTTCGGGGTAGGACGGGTCGGCGGCGCCCCAGCAGGCGGAGTCGACCTCGGTGCAGGCGACCCGCCCGCCGGGCCGGAGCACCCGCCGGACCTCGGCGAGCACCGCCGCCGGGTCGGGCACGTGCTGGAGGACGTACCGGAGCAGCACGAAGTCCACGCTGCCGTCCTCCAGCGGCAGGTCGGCGCCGTCCGCGACGAGCAGGGTGACGCCGGGGCCGGCCGCCCGGGCCAGCAGCTCGGCGTCGATGTCGGCGGCGACCAGGGCGGTGTCGTCGGGCAGGGCGGCCCGCAGCCGGCGGGTGACCGCGCCGGGGCCGGCGCCGAGTTCGAGCACGGTGCCGCCGGGGACGGCGATGCCGAGCTCGCGCAGCAGGTGCAGCTCCTCGGCGAAGGAGAGCGCGGCCTGCGCCTCCAGCCGGTCGAGTTCGGCGGCCAGCCCGCCGCCGGTGGTGCGGGCCGGGTCGTAGGAGCCGCCGACCGGGCGGTCCGGGGTGGTGGGAGCGGGGGCGGTCATCGGGGCCTCGCGATCATCGTCATGCCGTTCTTCGGACGGAGCGTCACCAGGGCCTCCGGCTCGACCGCGAGGCCGTCGACGACCTCCAGGCGGACCGACTGCAGCAGGGTGGCCAGCACCAGGACGGCCTCCAGCAGCGCGAAGTGCTGGCCGACGCAGATCCGGTCGCCGCCGCCGAACGGCAGGTAGAGGTGGCTGGGGAAGGACGCGCCGTCGAAGCGGTCCGGGCGGAACTCCTCGGGCGCGTCCCAGTGGTCGGGGTGCCGGTGCAGCACCCACTGGCTGACGCAGACGAGCGTGCCGGGCTCCACCCGGTAGCCGCCGATCACGTCGGGGCCGATCGCGCGCCGGGAGATCAGCCAGACCGGCGGGTAGAGCCGCATCGCCTCCTGGACGGCCCGCCGGCAGGCCGGCAGGTCGGGCAGGTCGGCGGCGGTCGGCGGGCGGCCGCCGAGCACCCGGTCGATCTCCTCGCGGACCCTGGCCGCCTCCTCGGGGTGGCGGTCGAGGAGGTAGAGCGTCCAGCTGAGCGACTTGGCGGTGGTCTCGTGGCCGGCCATGACGATGGTCAGCACCTGGTCGCGGAGGTCCTCGTCGGAGACCAGGTGGTCGCCGGACATCATGGTGTCGAGCAGGTTCCCCGCCCCGCCGTCGGTGCCCCCGACGGCGTCGCCGCCGGAGACCGGGCAGCCGGCCGCCCGCCGGGAGGCGATCAGGGTGCGGGTCACCGTGTTGAGGAAGACCCGCGCCCGGCTGAAGGCGGCGTAGCGCTGCGCGGTGTCGGCCGGGTCCGGGTCCGGGTCGGGCACGTAGTGGCCGATGCACCGGTTGACGGCGTCGACGGCGCGGCCGAAGCCCTCGCCGATCCCGTCGATGTCGGCGCCGAGGATCGCGTGCGTGAGGATGCCGAGGGTCAGCGCGGTGAGGTGGTCGTCCACGGCGATCGGGCTGCCCGCCTCGACGGACGGGCGCCAGCGCTCCAGCAGCGCCGTGGTGGCCTCGGTGACGATGCCGTCGAAGCTCCGCACCGAGCTGGGGCGGAAGGCGGGCGCGGTGAGCCGGCGCTGGCGGGCCCAGTCGGCGCCGTTGCTGGTGAGCAGGCCGTTGCCGAGCAGCGGACGCAGCATGGCGTCGTCCGGGGTGTCCTGCTTGGTGTAGTTGGCGCCGTTGTCCTTGAGGACGTGCCGGGCGTACTCGGGCCGGTTCAGCAGGTAGACGGTGTCCCCGCCGGCCCGGTGGCGGGTGATGTCGCCGTAGGTACGGGCCAGGTCGGTGATGAAGGCGAGCGGTGCCTCGCGCATCACCGCCATGTCGATCTCCTCCGGCGGACCGGGCGGCAGCGGCAGCCCGGAGCGGTCGGAGCCCGGGGTGCGCGGGCCCGGGTGCGTAGGCGCGGTTCGGACCACGTCCGTGTGTCCCTTCGGGTCGGCTGCGGCGGCGTACGCGGATGCGTAGGCCCGGCGCGATACGCAGAAGGAATTCGCCGAATACGTACGCATCCTGCCGCCGTACGTATTCGGATGCGTATTCCGATGCGTATTCCCATACGCATTCCTGCCATCTCGCCGCCCGAAATCTACCGCACGCCCCCGACGTGCTCAATACTTACTCTCGGCACCGGAACTGACGTCTTGGCAGGCCATTTCCCGGCATGTCATCGTTCATTTGTCGGCAGCGCAGCAAGGCGCCGCCGGTGAAGTCCGGAACCGAGAAAAGGAAAAGTCTTATGGCTTTGGACCAGCGGAAGCGGGCCGAGTTCGTCAACGGCTACACCCGCGCCCTGATCAGCGCCTGGTCGAGCGAGGAGTACGCGGCCCGTCTTCGGACGGACGCCCGTGCCGCGCTCGCCGAGGCCGGCCTGGAGCTCCCGGCCGACGCCGAGATCGTGATCGTCAACACCGCCGCCGAGGGCGAGCAGGAGGGCAACCTGGAGGTCCAGGTCGAGCTCTTCGAGATCGGCCTCGCGACCGGTCGTTACGAGTTCCACATCCCGGAGACCCCGCAGATCGACACCGCCGAGCTCAGCGAGGGCGACCTGTCGGACATCGCGGCCGGCGGCAACTCCTGCTGCTGCCCGTGCTGCTGCTGCACCTGATCCCACCGATCAACCTGATCACCACCTAGGAGCGATCCAAGTGGCTACCGCCGTCGGGGAGAACCCCGTCTCCGTCCGCGGCCTTCGCAAGAGTTACGGCGACTGGCACGCGGTACAGGGTCTGGATTTGGACATTCACGCAGGCGAGGTCTTCGCCCTGCTCGGGCCGAACGGCGCGGGCAAGACGACGACCGTCGAGATCCTGGAGGGTGTCCGGCAGCGAACCGGCGGTGACGTGCGGGTCCTCGGCCACGACCCGGCCGAGGACCGGCGCGAGTGGCGCGCCAGGATCGGGGTCGTCCCCCAGACCACCGGCGCGTACAACGACCTGACGGTGCGCGAGGTCGTGGAGCACTTCGCGGCGTTCTACCCGGCGCCGCTCCCGGTCGGCCAGGTCATCGACATGGTCGGACTGGGCAAGCACGAGAAGAAGCAGAGCACCGACCTCTCCGGAGGCCAGGCCCGCCGGCTCGACGTCGCCGTCGGCATCGTCGGCGACCCCGACCTGATTTTCCTGGACGAACCCACCACCGGGTTGGACCCGGTGGCCCGCCGGGAGGCCTGGGACCTGGTCCGCTGGTTCTCCGAGCGCGGCCGCACCACCGTGCTCACCACGCACTACCTCGACGAGGCCGAGGCGCTCGCCCAGCGCGCCGCGGTGATCGTCGCCGGACGGGTGGTCCAGTACGGGCCGCTCGCCGACTTCGGCGACCGCGCGAAGACTCCGACCACGGTCTCCTTCCGGACACCGCCGGAGCTCGCGCACCGCCTGCTGCCGCACCTGCCGCACGGCGCCGAGGCCGAACCGGCCACCGCCGACGGCCTGCTGCGGATCCGCACCCACACCCCCACCGCACTGCTGTCCGTGCTGGTGCCGTGGGCCCGCGAGGCGGGCGTCGCCGAACTGCCCGAACTGCGGGTGCACCGCCCCACCCTGGAGGACGTCTACCTGGACCTCATCCGGCAGAACATCGGCGGCACCGACCGCGGTACCGACCCCGTCGACGGCGCCGAGGAGGGCACCCGATGACTCTCGCAGAGGCCTCCCCGAACTCCCCGGCGCAGGCCGCCCCGGCCGGGGGCGCGGCCCGCGAGCCGCGCCGCACCGCGCCGATGCCGGGCGTCTGGCGGGCCGGCATGGCCCGCTCCCGGGTCGAACTGCGGGCGTTCTTCCGCAACAAGCAGTCCCTGGTCTTCACCCTGATGTTCCCGGTGATCCTGCTGGTCGTCTTCGGCTCGATCTTCTCCGGCAAGGTGGCCGGCACCGACACCGACCTCAAGCAGGTGTTCATGGCCGGCATCATCGCCGCCGGCGTGATGAGCACCTCCTTCTCGGGCCTCGCCATCAACGTCGCCATCGAGCGGGACACCGGCACCGTCCGCCGGCTCGCCATGACCCCGATGCCCAAGTCCGCGTACTTCGTCGGCAAGCTCGTCCGGGTCGTGGTCACCACCGTGCTGGAGACGGCGCTGCTGCTCGGCATCGCGCTCACCCTGTTCGGGCTGCCGCTGCCGAGCACCGCCGAGCGCTGGGCCACCCTCGGCTGGGACCTCGCCCTGGGCACGGTCGCCTGCGCGATGGCCGGCGCCGCCTACTCCGCGGCCATCCCCAACAGCCGCTCCGCGGCGGCCGTGGTCACCCCGGTCTTCATGGTGCTGCAGTTCATCTCCGGCGTGTTCTTCCCGTTCGGCCAGCTGCCGCACTGGATGCAGACCACCGCCGCGTTCTTCCCCGTCAAGTGGATGGCGCAGGGCTTCCGTTCGGTGTTCCTGCCGGACTCCTTCCAGGCCGTCGAACCCGCCGGGAACTGGGAGCTCGGGCACATCGCCCTCGTCCTCGCGCTGTGGACGCTGGGCGGCCTCGTCCTCACCGCCATGACCTTCCGCTGGCGCGGCCCCCGGGTCCGCTGACGGCACGCCGGCCGGGTCCCCGCGGGACCCGGCCGCGCACCACCGAGCACGCCCACCGACAGTCAGGAGTCGCCCCGATGACCACGGCGCCGGTGCGGCTGCCCGAGCACCTGATCCACCCGTTCGCCCCCGCCGGGCGGCCCGACCCGTACCCGGCCTACCGGTGGCTGCGGGCCAACGACCCGGTGCACCACGACACCGCCTCCGGCTTCTGGCTGGTCACCGGGCACGCCGACTGCGCGACCGTGCTCCGCGACCCCCGGCTGTCCGCCGCCCGCGGACAGCGGGAACGCGCCCGCGAGGACGCCCTCCCGCCGTCGATGCTCACCACCGACCCGCCCGACCACCACCGGCTGCGGGCCCCCGGCGCGCTGCTGCTCGGCCCGGCCGCCGTCCGCTCCGTCGCCGACGGCATCGCCGCCGACACCGACGCCCTGCTCGACCGGCTCGCGGCGGCCCCCGGCCGGCCGGACGCCGTCGCCGACATCGGCCGCCCGCTCGCCACCGCCGTCTTCGCCCGGCTCTTCGGCCTGCCCGACGGCGAACTCACCCGCTTCGAGACGCTCGCCCGGGCCGCCTCCGCCAACCTCGACCCGATGGCCCCGCCCGCGCGGGCCGCCCTCGGCCGCACCGCCGCCACCGCCCTCGGCCGCTACCTCGACGCCCACACCGTCCGGCTGACCGCCCAGGGCGCCGACGTGCCGCTCGCCGCGCTCGCCGCGGACACCCGGCTCACCCGGCCCGAGATGCTCGGCATCCTCAACCTCGCGGTGGTCGGCGGCTGGCAGCCGCTCGCCGAGTTCGTCGGTAACGCGCTGCACTCGCTGCTGCCCGACCGGGCGGCCGTCCGCCGCCTCGCCGCCGCCGACGACGACCTCGCCCGCCTCGCCGTGGACGAGCTGCTCCGGCTGGAGGCGCCGATCCCGTTCACCGCCCGGGTCGCCACCGCACCCGTGCCGCTGACCGGCGGCACCCTGCCCGCCGGCGCCCGGGTGCTCGCCGTCATCGCCGCCGCCAACCGCGACCCGGACGTCTTCGAGGACCCCGACACCCTGCGGCTCGACCGCCACCCCAACCCGCACCTCGCCTTCGGCGGCGGCCCGCACTTCTGCCTCGCCGCCCAGCTGGTCCGCCAGGCCGGCGCACTGCTGCTGCCCCGGCTGGTCCGCCGCTTCCCCGCGCTGCGCGGCCCCGACGGCCCCGCCGCCTGGGACCTCACCCTGGTGCCGCGCAGGCTGCGCGCCTACCCGGTCGACCTCTGCCCCGCCGGGGAGGCCCGATGAGCACCGACGTCGTCGTGGTCGGCGCCGGCGCCGCCGGCCTGGCCGCCGCCCGCCGGCTGCACCGGGCCGGGCTCACCGTCACCGTCCACGAGGCCCGCGACCGGGTCGGCGGCCGCATCCGCACCCACCGGCCCGCCGACGGCGGCCCGCCGCTGGAGCTCGGGGCCCAGGTGGTGCACGGCGACCGCAACCCCGTGCACACCCTCGTCGGCACCGGCAACACCGCCGCCGTCCCGCGCCGGATCACCGCCCGGATCGTCGAGGACGGCACCGACCGCCCGATGGACGTCCTCGGCCGCGGCCGCCGCGCCCCCTGGCTGCTCGAAGCCGCCCTGCACACCGACCCCGGCCCGGCCGGCCTGTCCGTCGACGGCTGGCTCACCGCCCGCGGCAGCACCGGCGCCGAACGCCGCGCCGCCGAGGAGTGGTTCCGGCAGAACTGGGCCGCCGACCCCGCCCTCATCGGCACCCGCGGCATCGCCGCCGCCCACCGCGGCGAGCACGTCGGCGACGGCGAGTACGCCGTCCGCGGCGGCTTCGACCGGCTGCCCCGGCTGCTCGCCGAAGGCCTGGACGTCAGGCTCGGCGACCCCGTCCACGAACTCCACTGCGCCGACGGCCGGGTGACCGCCCGCACCGCCGCCGGCCGTACCACCGCCGCTGCCGCCGTCGTCACCGTGCCCCCGGCCGTCCTCACCGCCGGCAGGCTCCGTCTCACCGGCCTGCCCGCCGAGGAACTCGCCGCCAGGACCGCGGCCGCCGCCCGGCTGCCGCTCGGCGACGGCTACTGCCTGGTCGCCGTGCTGGACCGGCCCGCGCCCGCCACCGCGATCGTCCTCGACACCGACGGCACCGGCGGCTTCCTCCGCTGCGCCGAGGGCCGCCCCGAGGTGCTGTTCGTCGCCAAGGCCGCCGCCGCCGACCGGCTGCGCACCGCCGCCGCCGACCCCGCCGCACTCACCGCCCTGCTCGCCACCGCCCTGCCCTGGACGGCCGGCGCCGCGGTGCTGGACACCGAGACGGCCGACTGGGGCCGCGACCCCTACGCCGGCGGCGCGTTCACCGCCCCCTCGGCCACCGCCGGCGACGCCGCCCGGCAGTGGGCCGAACCCCTCGCCGGAGCGATCTTCTTCGCCGGCGAGGCCACCGTCACCGGCCACCGGCTGCCCTGGGTCCAGGGCGCCCTGGCGAGCGGCGAACGGGCCGCCGAGGAACTGATCGAGGCACTGGCGAAACGATGACCATGGAACAGACGACCGCGCACCACGGCTGGTACCTGCTGGCCTTCCGCTCCGAACTCACCGACGACATCACCCCGCTCGCCGTCGGCGGCCACCGCCTCATCGCCGTCAAGGAGGGCGACCGCGTCCGCGTCCTGGACGCCACCTGCCCGCACCGCGGCGCCCACCTGGGCTTCGGCGGCCGGCGCGAGGGCGACTGCGTGGTCTGCCCCTTCCACGGCAAGCGGATCGCCCTCGGCGACCCCGACAAGCACTGGTCGGTCGCCGAGCACACCGTCCTCGCCTGGGGCGACGCCCTCTTCGTCCGGCTCTCCGACGACCCCGACGGCGACCGCGGCTTCGAACAGGCCGTCAAGGGCTGGGCCGACACCTACCCGCTCGTCGAGGCCGTCGGCCTGCAGGTCGACGTCCACCCCGCGTACGTCGTCGAGAACGCCTTCGACCCCGACCACTTCAAGGCCGTGCACGGCGTGCCCGGCACCCGCGGCATGGCCGCCCGCACCGGCGACAGCGGCGAACTCGTCATCGAGGGCGAATTCCTCATGCAGACGTCGCCCTGGCAGGACGCCCGCCGGCTCGAAGAGATCCGCTGGCAGGCGATCCGCACCCGTACCGTCCGCTGGGACTACCGGCCCCGCTTCCTCGCCCGCGCCTTCAGCCCCTCCGTCGTCGTCACCGAATTCGGCCCGCCGGAAGAACTCCACGTCATCGTCACCGGCTCCGTCCCCGCCCCCGGCGGCGGCTGCACCGCCCGCGTCGCCATCGGCGTCCGCACGGACCAGCAGGCCGCCCTGCCCGCCCTCGTCGGCGGCAGCCGCAAGGCCCTCGAAGAGGACAAGGTCGTCTGGGAGAACCTCGACCCGCACGCCGTGCCCCGGTACGACGCCCGCGACGAACCCGTCCTCGCCTTCCGCGCCTTCTGCGCCGACTTCGCCACCCGGACGGCCCCGGGCGGTGCCCGATGACCGGCCCGCACGGCCTCCACCTGCACACCGAGGGCAGCGGACCCGCCGTGCTCTGGCTGCACGGCTACACCATGGACTCCACCGTCTGGCAGCCGCTCTGGCGGCTGCTGCCCGGCCACACCCACATCGGCGTCGACCTGCCCGGACACGGCCGCTCCGCACCGCTCACCCCCGGCCTCACCCTGCCCGAACTCGCCGCACAGCTCGCCGACATCGCCCGGGAGACCGGCGCCCGACGCGTCGTGGCACTCTCCTTCGGCTCCACCTCGGCCCTGCAACTCGCCCTCCAGGAACCGGACCTGGTCGAGAGGCTGGTGCTCGCCGCACCGACCCTGGCGGGCACCCCCAACGAGGACTCCGCCCGGCTCCGGTACCGCCAGCTGATGATGCTGCACCGGCTCACCGGCCCCGGCGAACAACTCGCCGACCTGTGGATGCAGTCCCCGCCCGACATCTTCACCGGCACCCTGCGGCACCCCGCCCTCCGGGCGTCCCTGCGGGCCGTCGTCGCCCGCCACGGCTGGGCCGAACTCGGCAACCGGGCCATGGACGCCCTCACCGCCCACCGGCACACCCCGGACGACCTGCGGCGGATCACCGCCCGCACCCTGGTCGTCGTCGGCGACGAGGACATGCCGGCGTTCGTCCGCAACGGCGAACTCCTCCGGGACACCCTCACGGACGCCCGCCTCCTCACCCTCCCCGAAACCGGCCACCTCCCCCTCCTCGAACGCCCCGAGACCCTCGCCCCCACCCTCGCCCAGCACCTCGCCTGAGGAGAGAAACCCACAGGGGCGCGGGGAACTGCGGAGGGCACCACCAGGGGCGCGGGGAACTGCGCAGTCCGGGATCGGGCATCGTGACGAATTCGGGCCGAGCCCTGGTTCGTACGGTGAGCCCCATCCGGACCGCGCAGTTCTCCCCCAGCCTTCGGCCGGGAGGTACCCCCACGCGCCCCTGATTTCGTGTCTCCCTACTCCGCCGGCCGCGGAGGCCGGTCGCAGAGGCGGGTTTCGACGCGGGCTCCCGGGCTGACGGGCAGCTTCGCGGCCCAGTGCAGCGCATCCTCCTCGGAGGCGACGTCGACGATCCACAGGCCGCCGAGTTCCAGGACGCCGGCGGCTGCGCGTTCCTCGCCCTCGGCGGCGGTGGGGCGGGCGAGTTTGGCGCCGTAGACGATCCGGACGCCGGCTTCGGCGAGTTCCCGGCCGAAGGCGCGGTTGGCGGTGAACCGTTCCTCGCGTTCGGCGGGTGTCATGGCGTCCCAGTCGGTCTCCTGGCCGAAGACCAGCAGTGCGTACTCCATCTCCGTCCTTCCCGGTTCACATCTGGCGGCTGGCGAGGCGGGCGAACAGGCCGTCCCGGTCGGCGAGCAGTTCTTCGTAGCGGCCCTGCTGGACGACCCGGCCCTGGTCCATGACGATGATGCGGTCGGCCTCGGCCACGGTGGAGAGCCGGTGGGCGATGACCACGCGGGTGGCGTTGAGCCGGCGGGTGGATTCGGTGACGAGGCGCTGGGTGGGGTTGTCGAGGGCGCTGGTGGCTTCGTCGAAGAAGACGATGCGGGGACGCGAGACCAGAGCGCGGGCGATCATGAGGCGTTGCCGCTGGCCGCCGCTGAGGGTGCTGGTGCCTTCGGAGAGCACGGTGTTCATGCCCATGGGCATGGCCGCGATGTCCTTGTCGATGCCGGCCATCTCGGCGGCGGCCCAGGCGTCGTCGAGGGTGTGGTTGGTGGAGCCGACGATGTTGGCCTTGATGTCGCCGGCGAGCAGTGCGCCGTGCTGCAGGACGACGCCGCACTGGCGGCGGACGGCGGAGACCTCGAGTTCGCCGAGGTCCTGTCCGTCGTAGAGGACGGTGCCGCTCTCCGGCTTCTCGAAGCCGAGGAGGAGCCGCAGCACGGTCGACTTGCCGCTGCCGGACGGGCCGACGATGGCGACGAACTCGCCGGGCTCGATGCCGAGGGTGACGTCCTGGAGGGCGGCGGGGCCGTCCTGGCCGTAGCGGAAGGTGACGTGGCTGAGCCCGATCCGGCCGGACAGGTCGCCGGGGTCGGCCTTGGAGTCGTCGACCTCGGGCCTGGCCTCCAGGATCGGCCGGAGCCGTTCCAGCATCGGCACGACGCCCATGGCGGTGACGGCGGCGGAGGTGAACTGCAGGCTGGAGGCGATCAGCAGGTTGAAGGCGGTGAAGAAGGAGAGGAAGACCGGCACGGGCACGCTGCCGTCGAGCGGTCCGGCGATGACGCCGAAGACGACCACCGAACAGACCAGCGGGAAACCGGCGTTGAAGGTGGTGACGGCGTTCTGCACCCGGCGCGAGTAGGCGGCCAGGCCTCGGCCGCGGCCGAACTCGCCGGCCCAGACGCCGAACACCCGGTCCTCGGCGGCGGTGACCCGCAGTTTGGGCACGGCGGTGAGCAGTTGGAAGACCCGCGAGGACATCGCCTGCTCGTGCGCGTACAGCTTGCGCTGCCAGCGGACCTCCACCCGGCCGGCGACCAGGCCGAAGCCGACGCCGACCAGGACGAGGGCGGTCGCGAGGCCGGCCAGCCGCAGGTCGTAGAAGTAGACCAGGACGAGGTTGGCGAGGCCGGTGAACAGGCCGAGGGTGGCCGTGGTCATCATCCCGGAGAGGGTCTCCTGGGCGGCGCTCACGCCGAGGACGGTGGTGCCGAGTTCGCCGGTGGAGTACGAGGAGAAGAACGAGGCGGGCAGCGAGAGCAGTCGCGTCCAGACGCCGACCTGCATGGCCGCGGTGGAGCGGCTCTCGATCCGCAGCACGGCGATGTTCTGGACGACGGAGAGCGCGGCGACGGCCATCGCGGAGCCGATCACCACGACCGCGCCCTCGGTGATGAGGTTGCGCTGGGCGTGCGCGACGAAGGTGCCGAGCACCTCGCCGGTCATCACCGGGACGAGCAGGCCGACGACTGCGACCAGGGCGGCCATCAGCGAGAACATCCACAGGTCGCGGCGGTTGTTGCGGAGCCCGAAGCGGAGCAGTCCGCCGACGCTGCGCACGCTCGCCGGCAGCGGCCGGTACAGCACGGTGGCCTTGTTCTGCAGTTCGGCGGCGAGCGCGGGGGTGAGCGGGGTGACGGTGCCCTGGTCGGCGAGCACGTACCGGCCGCCGACCGGCAGCAGGGCGACCGCCCTGCCGGTCTTGCGGTAGCCGACCATCGGGCCGAGGTCCTGCCGCCACCAGCGGCCGTCCAGCCGGACGGAGCGGGTGCGCACCCCGGAGGCCAGGGCGATGGCCTGCAGGTCGTCGAGGTTGCGGTCGTGGCCGTTGCCGGCGACCGGCGGGCGCACGGTGAAGCCCTGCTGGGCGGCGACCAGCCGGGTGGCGGCGAGGGTCGGCGGGTCGCCAGCGGCGTCGGCGATCCGCAGCCGCGAGGAGGTGTCGCGGACGACCGTCTCGAAGCCGCGGGCGGAGTGCGCGAGGGTGCCGGCGTCGCGCTCCCGGCGGGCGGCGATCAGTTCGGTCTCGGCGGTGCGCCGGGCCTCGATCCGGCGGTCGACGGCGGCGAGCAGCCGTCCGCAGTGCACCACCAGCCGCTCCCACAGCACGCCCCGGTCGAGCAGTTCGCGCGACGAGCGGGCGCGGACGGTGGCCGGGCCGGGGGCGACCAGCCAGTCCCGTTCGGTGAGGCAGACCCAGGCGCCGGGGCCGAGTGCGGCGGTGTCGTCGCCGGCCGTGTCGCCGGGCAGGTCGACGCCGCCCTCCTCGACGCACACCCACTGGACGCCGTCCACCGAGCGCAGTGCCTGGCCCTTCTTGAGGGCGGTCGGGCCGTCGGTGGCGAGCGGGGTGAAGTCGCGCGGCGGCAGGGTGTCGCGCAGCGCGCCGGCCAGGGCGGTGATGCCGCCGGCCAGTCCGGCGAGGAACTGGTCGACGGCCCGCTGCTGTTCGGCCTCGGGCAGGGCCCGGACGGCGGCGCCGGCCGGGGTGCCGCACTCCCGGCCGCGGGCGGACAGCCCCTCGACCCGGGCGGTGGGCAGGAAGGCGACCTCGGCGCCGAGCACCGGCCGGGCGGCGATGCCGTGGGCGGAGCCCTCGGGTGCGCCGGGCAGCAGGGTGCCGGCCTCGACCCGGCACAGGAAGTGCCAGCGGCCGACGGGCCCGCGGTCGGTGAGCTTGACGGCGAACAGGTCGACGGCGCCGGTCTGGACGAGGAGCATCCGGCTCGGGTCGTCGAGCACCAGGACGCGGTCGGCCCGCGGGTCGACCGGTTCGGCCGCGGCGGTGAAGAAGTCGGCGAAGGCCCGTGGTGCCGTGGTCGGTTCCGTGGGGGCCGGGGCGGTGGTCACAGCTCGTCCTCCTCCTCGCGCCGGGCGGACTCGATGAGCGCGGTGTAGTGCCCGCCGAGCGCCAACAGCTCGTCGTGGGTGCCGCGTTCGACGATCTCCCCCTGCTCCAGCACGATGATCTCGTCGGCGTCGCGGACCGTGGAGAGCCGGTGCGCGATGGTCAGGCAGGCGCAGCCGCGCCGCCGCAGGTTGTCCATGATCACGCGCTCGGTCTCCGGGTCGAGCGCGCTGGTGGCCTCGTCCAGCACCAGCAGGGTCGGCCGGCCGGCGAGGGCGCGGGCGAGCTCCAGCCGCTGGCGCTGGCCGCCGCTGAAGTTGCGGCCGCCCTCCAGGACGGGGCTGTGCACGCCGCCGGGCCTGGTCATCACGGTGTCGAAGACGGCGGCGTCGTGCAGCGCGGCGGTGACGGCGTCGTCGGGGACGTCGTCGTTCCACAGCGTCAGGTTGTCGCGGACGGTGCCCTCGAAGAGCGAGATGTCCTGGTCGACGTAGGCGAGCGAGGCGGCGAGCACGGTCCGGGAGATCTCCTCGCGGGGGCGGCCGTCCAGCAGGACGCGGCCCTCCCACGGGGTGTAGAGGCCGGTGAGCAGCCGTCCCAGGGTGGACTTGCCGCTGCCGGAGCCGCCGACCACCGCGATCCGGCGGCCGGGGACGACGGTCAGGTTCAGGTCCTTGATCACCGGCTCGGAGAGCGGGCTGTAGCCGAAGGTGACGTGCTCGAAAACGAGTTCGCCCTCCAGCTTGGCGCCGGGCGGCGGCTCGGGGGCGGCGAAGCAGGCCGCCACCGGGTACCGCTCCACGTCGTAGAGCCGCTTGATGTCGGCGGTGACGTCCTGCAGCCGGCCGCCCAGGTTGGTGAGTTGGGCGACGGGGCGGCTGAGCGCGGCGAGCAGGGTCTGGAAGGAGACCAGCAGACCGACGCTCATCGCGCCGTCGACCACGCGCTGGCCGCCGACCAGCAGGATCAGGCCGCTGTTGAGGGCGGCCAGCATCGGCGGCACCACCGTCAGCACGGCGCTGGGGATGCCCAGCTTCTGCTTGGCGGTGTCCACCTTGGCGAGGAAGCCCGCCCAGCGGCTGAAGGCGTCCGGCTCGGCGCCGGTGGCCTTGACCGTCTCGATCAGCGAGAGCGTGGTGAAGGTGGTGGCGGTCAGGTTGCCGCGGTCGGTGCGCAGCGCGGCGACCGCGTCGGTGCGCGAGCGGGCCACCGCCTGCAGCACCACCACGTTGAGCAGCGCCATGCCGACGCCGACCACGCCCAGCAGGACGTCGTAGCGGACGAGCACCGCGGCGTAGAACAGCACCAGGCCGAGGTTGATGACGGTCAGTGCGACGTCGCGGGAGAGGATCTCGGCGACCACGTCGTTGCCGGCCACCCGCTTGGCGACCTCGGCCGGCCGCCGCTGCAGGAAGAAGTCCACCGGCAGCCGCAGCAGGTGGCGGAAGAACCGGGCCGAGCTGACCATGCCCATCCGGATCTCCAGCCGCAGCAGGTAGTGCCGCTGGACGGAGGTGAGCACGAAGACGGCGAGCGCGGTGGTGGTCATGGCGGCCAGCAGCGGCAGGAGGTAGCCGCTGCCGCTGCCGGCCAGGACCCGGTCGATGAAGACCCGGGTGTACGCGGGCACCGCGATGCCGGGCACCACCAGCAGCAGGCTGGCCAGCAGCACCAGCGGCATGGCGCGTCCGGAGGGCAGCCGCCGCTCCAGCAGGGCGCGGCCGACGCCGCCGCGGCTGCCGCCGGGGACGAAGTCGGGGCCCTTCTCGAAGGACAGCACGATCCCGGTGAACCCGGAGTCAAACTCCTCCCACTCCATCAGCCGCGGCCCGCTGGCCGGGTCGTTGACGGCGACGACGGTGCGCCCGTAGCGGGTGCGCACCCCCTCGACGACCATGAAGTGCTGGAAGGCCCAGAAGATGATGACCGGGCCGGTGAGGTCCTTCAGCCGGTCGGCCTCGGTCTGGTAGCCGCGGGCGGTGAGCCCGTAGGTGCGGGCCGCGGAGAGCAGCGTGGAGGCCCGGGCGCCGTCCCGGGAGACGCCGCAGACGCCGCGCAGGTCCTCCAGCGGGACGTGCCGCCCGTGGTAGGCGAGGATCATCGCCAGGCTGGCGGCGCCGCACTCCACGGACTCCATCTGCAGCACCGTGGGCACGGCGTACCGCCAGCGGCGCGGGGTGCGCTGCCGGTCGGCGCGGGGCGGACGCCGCCCGGGCCGGCGCCGGTGGCGGCGCTCCTCGGGCGGTGCGGGGGCGGCCCCCGGGACGGTGGTCGTCATCGCGCGCCCCCTCAGCGGCCGAGGATCAGGTTGAACGGGGTCTGCCGGCCGACGTTGATCGTGGCGGTGACCGAGACCTGGGTGGTCAGCGGCATCGGCGGGCCGCTCTGCGAGGTCCAGGCGAAGCCCGTCCGGGTGGCCGCGTCGGGCACCAGGTCGACCACGACCAGCCGCGGCGGCGAGCCGTCCAGGTAGCGCTGCGCGGCGAGGTCGCCGCCGACCAGGCCGGAGACGGCCTCCCGGGTCAGCGCGTACGGGCTGACCGAGCTGACCGTGCCGCGCAGCAGGCCGAAGGCACCGGCCGGGGCGGTGGACACCGACAGGTCGACGTCCATGCCGGGGGCGAGCGCGGTGGCCCGGGCGGCCGGCACGAAGACCATGGCGACCATCCGGTCCTGCGCGGTGTCGGTGCGCTCGACCGAGGCGATCGGCGCACCGGGCGCGACGACCTGGCCGTCCGTCACGGACAGGCCGACGACGTGACCGCCGAACGGGCTGGTCACCTCGCGGCTGTGCCCCTCGGCGTCCTCGATGCGCACCACGGTCTGGCCGAGCCGCACCTGGTCGGCGGGCCGGGTCAGCACCGAGCGGACCATCCCGGCGAACGGGCTCTGGATCAGCGCGGTGCCGCTCGGGCGGGTGAGCAGGCCGGGGGCGTCCACGGTGATCGGGATCCGGCCGGCGAAGGTCCACAGGACGGCGGCGCTCATGGTGATCAGCACGACGAACAGCGCGACCCAGCCCCGCGGTGCCGCCAGCAGGGTCGGCGAGTCCAACTCGTCCGGCTCCCGCATCCGCTGCAGGGCCTTGAAACGGAACTTCACCGGCCCACCCCCCTCGTGTCCGTCATCTCTTGGTCTCTCTCCTGGGCACGCCGACGTCGGTGCGGAGCGTGCCGGGCCTGCTGCCGAGGATCAGTTCGCCGACCGTGCCCTCGGTGAAGAAGTCGATGCCGCTCGCGGTCGCGAAGTCGCCGGCGTCGCCGCCGCCGAGGCCGCAGACCGCGAGGTCCATGGCGGTGCCGACCAGGTAGAGCGTCTGGTAGAGCGCACCCACGTGCTTGAGGATCAGCGGGTAGGCGACCGTCTCGTACTTCCACATCACCCGGCCGAAGCGGGCGGTGACCAGCAGGACCACCTGCGGGTCCGCCTTCATCAGGGCGGCCTCGCGGGCGTTCGCGACCAGCGCCGCGGTGGCCGGGGACGGCTCGGCGACCAGCTCCAGCTCGTGCCGGTCGGTGGCGTAGTGCCACAGTCCGGGCCGCAGCCCCGCGCAGTTGGTCACCAGCGGGTAGACCTCCAGCTCGTGGACGGCCCCGCCGCTCGGGTACGGCCGGTCGGCGAGCTCCTGACCGTCCCCGCCGGTGAAGGTCTGCCGGCGGCGCATCGCCCGGTAGAGCAGCTCGCCGAGCCGGTCCGCGGTCAGCGGCGCCCCGTCGTCGTGCTCGCGGACGGAACGCCGCTCCTCCAGCACCTCGGTGAACGGCCGGTCCGCCCGGGCCGCCGCCGCTAGGTCCGGGACGGCCAGCGCGACCTTCTCGCCGGGGAACGGCGGCGGCGAGGCCGGCTCGGGCCCGAACCGGTCGCCGAAGCGGTAGGTGCCGCCGTAGCCGGCCGAGGCGGTCGGCCGCCGGGTCCGGGAGTGGAAGGCGAGGTCGGCGGCGGCCCACTGGGCGAACCGCTGCTCGTCCGCCTCCGGCTCCTGCCCCGGCGCGCCGTAGGCCAGCAGCCCGGCGGCGGCGAACAGCCGCAGGGTCTGCCGGACGGCCTCCAGCGGCAGTTCCCCGGGCAGCCGGGCGAGCCCGGCCGGGGTCGTCCAGTCGGCGAGCGCGGCCAGCAGCCCGGCGGCCCGCGGACCGAGCTCGACGGCGAGCGGGCTGCCCGGCGAGCGGACCAGCAGCGCGCCGTCCTCGGGCGCCGCGGACGCGAACCGGGAGAGCTTGACCTGCCCGGTCGGGTCCGGGGTCGGCCCGGGCTCGGCCGCGCCGCGGCCGATCGGCCGCAGCCGGGCCAGCGGCTCCTCGCCGTCCTCCGCGGCCAGGTGCACCGCGTGCTCCAGCAGGCCGGCCAGGCCGAGCCGGCGCCGGGTCAGCTGCCAGCGCATCAGCCCGGCGTCGCCGTCCCGGCCGGCCACCAGGGCGGCCAGCTCCTCCTCCGTCCGCTCGCCGGCGGCCAGCGCGGCCACCGCCTCGCGGGCGCCGGCCAGCAGGTCGGGCAGGTCGAGGGCGCCCACCGGGGCGGTGAGCCGCAGACCGCGGGCCCCGGACGGGGCGGCCGAGGCGTCGCGGCGCAGCCGCACCCGGCGGACGGCGCGGGCGCCGGCGACCTGCCCGGCGGGTTCGAGAACTGTGGTCATGGTGTGCCCCTGCGGCCTAGAAGAAGACGTTCTTCGGGTTGAGCTGCTCCTCGGCGTGCGGGGCGGCGAGCGCGCCCTGCCGCACCGGCACGTCGTACAGCCGGCCCGGGGCGAGGCGGCGCCAGAAGTGCCGCATGCCGGGGGCGATCACCTTGACCACGCTGAGGTCGAGGTCGGGGCGGCTCTGGTCGAGCACGATGACCTCGATGCCGCAGGCGCGGGCCCGCTCCACGCAGTCCCGGACGTGGTCGGCGAGGTCGTCACCGGCCGGCGGGGTGAAGTCGCCGAGGGCGGTGGGCCGCAGGCCCTCGCCGGGCAGCAGCCACGGCTCGGCGGCGACCGTCGCCGTCCTGCACCACTCCAGGGTCTCCAGGTCGTCGGTGCGGTAGAGGGTGGCCCCGTTCTCGTCCCGGCGGTCGACGAACGGCAGGAACTGGTTGACCTCGGTGAGCGCGCGGATCGCGGCGATCCGGGCGTCCGGGTGGGCGCCGAAGCCGACCATCACGTCCTCGACCTCGTGCCGGCGGCGGGAGATCGCCGCGAAGGTCGGCACCCCCAGGTCGGAGGTGAGGTCGAGCACCCACAGGTCGCGGTCGACGGAGTCGTAGAAGGCGCGCATCGTCGCCACGTACGGGTCGTTCAGCGAGTCCAGGTCGAACTCCGGGCGCGGCAGCCGGTTGTACCACCACAGGGCGACGGCGTCCCGCTCGACGACCTCGCAGAAGCCCTGCAGGATCGCCTCCTCCAGGGTGTTGCCGCTGGCGCAGCCGTTGGAGTCGCCGACGCAGTAGAAGTGCTCGGCGAGGTCCGGGTGGCCGTACCAGGCGTAGCCGGAGGGGATCAGCCGCTCGCTGTCGTGGGTGAGCGACCAGGCGCGCGACCAGTCGAGTTCGGCGTCGACCGGGAAGGGGTCCGGCACCAGGTGCAGCCGGTGCGTCGGGACGGCGTTCCACTCGGCGCGGCCCGCGAACTGGGCCTCGGAGAACAGCAGCAGGTCGTCCATGTGGACGGCGACCGCCGGGTCGAGGTCCCGGTAGGCGGCCCGGACGACCGGCTCCTCGCCGCGCCACACCGCCGAGTAGCGCTCGATGGCCTCGCAGACGGCGCTGACCTTGGCCTGGATCTCCGAGCGGCCCTTGCCGCCGCTCTGGCCGCGCATGTTGCGGCGCAGCAGGTCCATGTTGTCGTTCACCATGGCGAAGTTGTGGCCGGCGGTGAAGCTGTAGGTGATGCCGTTGCCGGTGTCCTCGTGCGCGCCCAGCCGGGTGATCGCGCCGAGCTGCGGGCTGATGTGGTGCTTCAGCCGGTCGTAGGTGAACTCCGGCGCCTGGATCCGGTACCCGCCGTCCGTGGTGTGCCGGGCCGGGCTCGGCGACAGCACCACCTTGGGGCTGCGCTCGGCGATCAGGCCCGGGTCGCCGCAGCTCGGGCACTGCGGCTGCCGGACGAGGACGTGCTCGGTGGTCTGCAGGGTCCCCAGGTCGAGGCTGACCATCCGGCCGTCGAGCGCGGCGGAGCCGCCGGTGGCGAGGATCCGGCCGGCCTCGGCGGCGAGCAGCTGGCCGAGCAGGGCCGGGCCGGCGGGGATCGCCGAGCGCACCGGGTGCAGCGGGGCGGACTCGCCGCGCTTGCCGGCCAGGTACCGCTGGACCTGCCGGTTGCCGCTGATCCGCTGGGCGATGCAGGTCCAGCAGCCGGTGCTGCCGGGGCGCAGCAGCGGGCCGAGCCAGGGGCTGGTGCCGGTCGGGCGGGCCAGCAGCCAGGGCCGGCCGTCGGCGAGCCGGGCGGTGTTGATCCGGCCGAGCGCCGGGTCGAGGTAGTCGTCGGTCAGCGCGACCACCAGGGCGTCCCCGCCGGCGGCGATCGCCTCGTCCTCGCCGGCGGCCCTGGCGCGCAGGCCGGTCGCGGCGAGCGCGTCCACCACAGGAGCCGGGTCGGTGGCGCCGAGCGCCACCACCAGCAGCTCGGTGGCCGCGGCGGCGGCGAGCACCGCGGCCGGGTCGACGCCCTGGGCGTCCCAGTGGGCGAGCGCCTCCTCCGGCAGGTCCGGGCGGCCCTCGGCGAGGTGCCCGGCGGCCTCGTAGCGGCGCAGCGCGGTCAGCGCCTGGCCCAGCGGCACCGAGGCGCCGAGCTCCCCGAGGATCTCGGCGACGGTGCGCCGGCCGTCCAGCAGCGGCAGCAGCCGTACCGCGGCCGCGCCCGGGACGATGTAGTCCTGGCCGTCGCCGATCAGGAAGACCTTGTCGTCCACCACGTCGCTCAGAAAATGCGCCTTGAGCCGCGGACGCTCCATGTGCATCCCCCGTTTTCCCGTGAGTACCTGCCGCCGCACATTGCCGGGGCGACCCTGCCGGTTCATTCGAACATGTCGTCAAAACGGCTGTACATACTGCAAATTAGTGTCCGGTACGGAATTACGCATCCCCGGCGATTGCGTATTCCGTTCCGTCGGTACGTAGCCGTGTACGTATGCCGCCGCCCGCGTTGACAGCCCCTCGGGCGCAGGGATACTGGTGTGCTTGCGGACCACCGGCCCGGCACGGGCGGGGCCGCGGCGCACGGGGGGAAGCATGTCGGCGGGGAGTCTGCTGCACCGGGAACGCGAACTGGCCGATCTGGCCGAGGCCGTGGCGCAGGCGGGGGCCGGCAGCCCGGCCGTGGTGCTGATCCGCGGCCCGCGCGGCATCGGCAAGACCGCGCTGTTGCGCGCGGCCCTCGCCCGGGTGCCCGGCGAGGCGGTCGTGCTGCGTGCCCGCTGCCACGACAACGAGCGCGATTTCCCGTACGGCGTCGTCCGCCAGCTTTTTGACCCGTTCATGTCAGTATCGGGTGCCGTGCCGCAACCGGAATTCGCCGCGGAATCACCCGGCAGAATCCTCGCCGGAGCACTTCCGGACACCGCCGACGGGAGTTCGGCCGGCGGAGCGGACGCATCCGGCGACGGGGGGGCCGGAAACGGGCGGCGGCAGGTCCTCGACAGCCTTTTCCACGCGGCCAGGTCGCTCACCAGCCGCACCCCGGTCGTCATGGCCATCGACGACCTGCACCTCGCCGACGACGCCTCCCGGCAGTGGTTCTCCTACCTCGCCCGCCGCCTCGACGGCCTCCCCGTCGCCCTGCTGGCCACCACCGCCGACGAGGCCGCCGACCCGCTCACCGCCGAACTCGGCGTCCTCGGCCACGCCCGGACGGTCGCCCCCGGGCCGCTCTGCGACAGCTGCACCGCCGAACGGCTCGCCGAGGAGTTCGCCGGCCCGGTCGACCCCGAACTCGCCGCCGTCTGCCACGACCTGTCCCGCGGCAACCCCCTGGTGCTCGGCGAACTCACCGCCCGCCTGCTCGCCGACCGGACCTCCCCCGGCTCGCCCGACTTCGACGCCGTCCTGCGCACCGGCGCCGCCACCCTCGCCGACACCACCCTCAGCTGGCTGCGCGGCACCCACCCGCGGGCGATGGAACTGCTCACCGGCCTCGCCGTGCTCGGCCCCGCCGCCGACCTCGCCACCGCCGCGCTGCTCATGGGCCAGGGCGACCTGCTCGCCGACGAGGCCCGCGAAGCACTGCGCCGCACCGACCTGGTCGACCCCGGACCGCCGGAGGGCTTCCGGCACGAGATCGTCCGCACCGCCGTGCTCGCCCGCACCGACCCCGCCGTCCTGGTCGCCCTGCACCAGCGGGCCGCCGCGCTGCTGGTACGCCTCGGCGCGCCCGCCGTCCGCACCGCCGAACACCTGATGTCCTCCGGCGCCACCGGCCAGGACTGGGCACTGCCGGTGCTCCGCACCGCAGCCCGGGAGGCCGCCGCGGCCGGCCACTGGGACGACGCCGCCCGCTACCTGCAGCGCGCCCTCGCCGAGGCCCGCGACGAGGACCTCGTCCGCGCCCTCACCGGCCAGCTCGGCACCGTCGAACTCCACCGGGACGTCGCCGCCGGCGCCCGCTACGCGGCCGGCCTCGGCGCGGTCGCCCCGGCCGCCGAACGCGCCGCCCTGCTCGCCCCCTTCGCCAACCCGCTGCTCGCCCTCGGACCGGCCGGCGCCGACATCCCGTTCGCGGAGACCGCGGCCGCCCTCGCCGCCGCGGGCGAAACCGCCCCCGAACTGCCCGCGCTCACCGCACAGGCCCTGCTCGCCGGCCGGCACGCCGCCCTGCGGCCCGCCGTCGAGGCCCTGCGCGCCGGCGGCGGCGAGGCGGACCGCACGGCACTCACGGCCGCCCTGGCCGCGGCCACCGCCGCCGGCGGCCGGGCACCCCGTCGGGCCGTCCGGCTCGCCG
>NZ_BAAALD010000113.1:17626-23054 GCF_039528095.1 Kitasatospora arboriphila | reverse complement strand
GCCGGCCTGCGCCGCACCCAGCCGCCGGCACCGCCGCGCGCGGTCGGGTCCCAGACCGCCGGCGGCGTGTTGTCCTGATCCGTCATTCCCCTGCCCTCGCCCCGCTGCGTAGTCGCGTTGCACCCACCGCGCCGTGCCCAGCCGTTCGACTGCTGTCCGACACCGTACAGACCGCGGGTGCGCCGCGGCACGGCACCCGGTGGGTACCGCCCCGTGTCGTACGACGGCGGAACGCCCGGGATCGTGCCCGCCGCGCCCGCCCGCCCGGCCGTCCCGTCAGCCGGCGGTCCGCCGCAGCACCCGCAGCGACCCCGTCACCGAGACCTCCTCGAAGCCCTCGTCCAGCGCCCGCAGGTACACCCGGTACGGCGCCTGCCCGCCGTCCTCCGGGTCCGGGAAGACGTCGTGCACCACCAGCAGGCCGTCCTCGGCCAGGTGCGGCACCCAGCCCTCGTAGTCGCCGGTGGCGTGCTCGTCGGTGTGCCCGCCGTCGATGAAGACCAGCGCCAGCCGGCCGCCCCACAGCGCGGCGATCTGCGGCGAGCGGCCCACCAGGGCCACCACGTGCTCCTCCAGCCCGGCGTGGAACAGCGTCCGGCGGAAGACCGGCAGGGTGTCCATCCGGCCGACCTCCGGGTCGACCAGCGTCGGGTCGTGGTACTCCCAGCCCGGCTGTTGCTCCTCCGAGCCCCGGTGGTGGTCGACGGTGAGCGCCACCGTGCCGGTGCGGCGGGCCGCGTCCGCGAGCAGCACGGCCGAGCGGCCGCAGTACGTGCCGATCTCCAGCACCGGCAGCCCGGTGCGCCCCGCGGCCTCCACCGCCGCCGCGTACAGCGCGAGGCCCTCGTCCACCGGCATGAAGCCGGTCGCCGACTCGAAGGCCTTGAGCACCTCGGGCTCCGGGCGGGCCGCGCCGGGCGCGTCGTGGCGGTCGGTCATGCTGCTGCTCCCTGCGGGGCGGACGGACGGGTGCAGCGGACCCTACCCGACCGTCCGGCGCCGGAGGCCGCCCAGGTCCGCGCCCGGCACCCGGCGTCCGCGCCCGGCGCCCGTACGCTCGTGCCGTCGAGCGCCCCCGGCACGCGGGCGTGCGCGGGCCGTCCAGGCCGACCAGGGCAACGAGGGAACGGGAGCACCGATGCGCGCAGCGATCCTGCACGAGACCGGCCAGGACGAGCTGGAGGTCCGCGAGGACGTGGAGACGGTCGCCGTCGGGCCGGGCACCGTCCGGGTCCGGATGCGCGCGGCGGGGCTCTGCCACTCCGACCTCTCCGCGATGAGCGGCGTCCTGCCGCAGCCCGCGCCGTTCGTGCCCGGCCACGAGGGCGCCGGCGAGGTCACCGAGGTCGGCGAGGGCGTCACCGGCCTCGCCCCGGGCGACCGGGTGGTGCTCTGCTGGATGCCGCCCTGCGGCCGCTGCGCGTTCTGCACCCGCGGCGAGACCCACCTGTGCACCGCGAGCCTCAAGCGGCTCGCCGAGCCGACCTTCCGCTTCGGCGGCGGCACCGCCGCGTACGGCTTCTACAGCACCGGCAGCTTCGCGGAGGAGGCCGTGGTCGCCGCCGACGCCGTGCTGAAGGTGCCCGCCGACCTGCCCTTCGAGCTGGCCGCGCTGGTCGGCTGCGGGGTCACCACCGGCTTCGGCGCGGTGGTGAACACCGCCCGGATCGAGCCGGGAGCCACCGTCGCCGTGCTCGGCGCCGGCGGGGTCGGGGCGGCCGCCGTCCAGGCCGCCCTGGTCAGCGGCGCCGCCCGGGTCACCGTGGTCGACCCGGTCGCCTCCCGCCGCGAACGGGCCCTCGCACTCGGCGCCACCGACGCCCTCGCCCCGGAGGACCTGCGGGCCGCCGCCGAGGGCCTCGCCCTCGGCGGCTACGACTGCGTGGTCGAGGCGGTCGGCCGCTCGGAGACCGTCCGCGCCGCCTACGACGCCGCCCGGCGCGGCGGCACCGTCGTGGTGGTCGGCGCCGGCGCCCGCGACGACAAGGTCTCCTTCAGCCTCGGCGAGCTGTTCTTCAACGAGAAGCGGGTGCTGCCCTCGCTGTACGGCGGCGGTGACGTCGCCCGCACCGCGGCCCGGGTCGTCGAGCTGTGGCGGGCCGGGCGGCTCGACCTGGCCGCGCTGGTCACCCGCCGGGTGCCGCTCGCCGAGGTCGGCGAGGCGGTCGCGGGCATGCGCCGCGGCGAGGGCCTGCGCACCGTGATCACCTTCGACTGAGCCGCGCGCCGCCGGGAACGCCTGCGGCCCGGGGCAGGAGCCCCGGGCCGCAGGCGTGCGAGCAGGTCAGCGGCGGTGCTTGCCGTGCGCGTCGGCGTCGGCGCGGTCGTCAGCCGCCGTCGTGCCACGGTGGCGGCCGTGCCCGTTGTCCTCGGCCACGGCCCCGTCGGCGCCGGGCGCGGTGCGGTCGTGCTCGGTGGTGTCGGTGAGGGTTTCGGACATCAGGTTCTGTCTTCTCCGTGCGGTGCGGTACTGCGGTTGCAGCGTCGTCCGGCCGGGCACTGGGCGGCCCGGCCGCCCGGGCGTTCGGCACCCGGGGCCCCGGCCGCCCCGGCGGCCGGATCGGGTACGAGCCTATCGGGGCGGTCACCGCCCGCGCACGGCACACTCCGATTCGGTGGCGTCCGGCGCGTCCTCAGGCCGGTCTGCCGGTGCGCAGGAAGCCCGCCAGCAGCTCGTGCAGGACGGCGGCGCCCTCCTCGGCCAGCAGGTCGTGGCCGGCCCCGGCGGCCTCCACGTACCGGAAGTCGGTGCCCTCCGCCCGGCCGAGCCGCAGCAGCTCGTGACGGAGCGTGCGGGACTGCCCGACCGGCACCACCTCGTCCCGGTCTCCGTGCACGACCAGCAGCGGCGCCGTCAGCCGTCCGGCCAGCTGCAGCACGTCGCGCGGGCCGCGGGCGTCCTGCGGCTCGGCCTCGCCGCCGAGCCGCTCGCACATCGCCCGGACGGGCTCGGCGGCCTCGGCGAGCAGCCGCGCGCCGGACAGGAAGGGCGCCACCACCGCGCACCGCGCGAGGTGCCCGGCCGGGGCGTGCGCGGCGGCCAGCAGGGCGAGGAACGCGCCGTAGCTCTGCCCGAACAGGGCGGGCGGCTCCAGGCCCAGGGCGGCCCGCTGCTCGGCCAGTCCGTCCAGCAGGTGCAGCACGTCGTCGAGGTCCGGGCCGCCCCAGGCGCCGTGCATCGCCGCCTCGTGCTCGGGCCCGTAGCCGGTGGAGCCGCGCTGGTTGACGGCGACCACGGCCGTCCCGCGGCCGGCCATCCGCTGCAGCGCCGGGTCGAACTCCAGCCGCCAGGCGTCGGCCGGCCCGCCGTGCAGCGCGAGGACGAGGTGCGGGGCGGCCAGCCAGGAGTCGCCGCCGTACACCACGGCCTCCAGCGGGCCGGCCGGGCCGCCGAGGTGCACCAGCCGGGCGCCCTGCCAGCTGCCGCCGTCGCCGGGTTCGGCCGAGCCGTCCACCCGCCAGCCGGGCGGGTGCGCGCCGGCCGGCCCGGCCGGCTGCTCACCGTGCACGGCGCCGGAGCCGAGCGGGGCGAGCTGCAGCGGCAGCGGCGGCGGGACGGCCCCCGGGGTGCCGGTGCCGCCCGCCGCCAGCAGGGCGTCGACGTCGACGGTGGCGAGGGCGGCCGGGCGGTCCGGCGCCGAGTACGGGATCCGCAGGCCGGCCGTCGACCAGTGGCCCGTCTCGCCGAACCGGCCGGGCGGGGCGGGCAGCCGGTCCAGCCGGCCCGCGGAGGGCTGCCAGAGCGCGAGGGCGGTGGCCGCGCCGTGGTCGAGCTGCAGCACGACCCGCGGATCGCCCGCCCCGCCGGGGGCGAGCGCGACCGGCCGCGGCACCGGGCCGGGCAGGTGCAGGCACTCCGGGAAGCGGACCGGGTCGGAGCCGCCGAGCACCGCCCACCCGAGCCGGTCGGCACCGGGCGCGTCGCTGCGGACGAGGCCGAAGCCGCTCGCCGGGTCGAACAGCACCAGCCGGTCGTTGCTGCCCTCGGCGATCTCCAGCAGCGGGGTGACGGCGCCGTGTTCGAGGTCCAGCACGACGGTGCGCACGGCCCCCTCGGCGACCCGGTCCAGGGCCAGCAGGCGTCCGGCGGTGTCCAGCCAGACGCCGCCGCCGTACATCCCGGGCAGCTCGGCGGCCTGGACGGGCGGCGAGCCGTCCGCGGCGATCCGCCAGACCGTGGTGACCGGCCGTCCGTCGGTGCCGAGCGCGACCGCGCCGCCGCCGGGCTGCGGCAGCAGCCGCAGCCCCGGCAGCCACAGCCGGGCCACCTGCTCCTCGCGGCCGTCCGCCGCGGCCGAGAGCAGGACGAGGTCGTGCCGCTCGCCGTCGTGCCGGCAGACCAGCACCCGGCCGTCGGGGAGCGCCACCAGTTGGGAGCGCAGGCTCTCGGTGCGGCCGCCCGGCGGCGGCAGCGGGACGGGCTCCGCGGCGGAGCCGTCGGCGGGCAGCCGCCAGCTCTCGGCGTAGCAGCCGCCGTCCGGGCCGGCGGCCAGGCAGGCAGCGTGCGAGCCGTCGGCGGCGAAGGTGAAGCCGAACCGGCGCAGCGCCTGGGCGGCGCTCCGGGCAACGGTGCTCATCGGCGGCTCTCCTGATCCGTACGGGGGCTGGGACGGGCGGCGGTCAGGTGCCGGCGCCGCCCGGGGACTGCGGGGACGGCGGCTCGGCGAGGGCCGCCAGTGCGGCCAGTGCCCGCTGCGGCGGCCAGCGGTCCGCGGAGGAGCCGGCGGTGAGGCCGAGCACGACCGGGGTGAGCCGGCGGGCGCTCTCGCCGCTGCGCGCGGCCAGGGCCAGCCAGCGCCGCAGCCGGGCCGCGGCGGGCGGGGCCGGCGGGGTGCCGGCCCGGGCCTCGGGGAACTCCTCGGCGAGCAGCGGGGGCCGGCCGGTGGCGAGCAGGAAGAGCAGTCCGCCGAGGGCCTGCCGGTCGTCGGCGTACGGGCCGCGGTGGAGCACGGCGGCGCCGGGCCGCGGCGCCGGGTACGGCCTCGGGTCGAGCAGGAGGGGTCGGCCGTCCGGTCCGACGAGGACCCGGTCGGCGGAGAGGCCGCGCAGCGCGGCGCCCAGTCCGTGCACCCGCACCAGCAGGTCGGCCAGCGCGGTGGCGACGGGGCGGGCCTGCGGCCAGGGGACACCGGGATCGCCGTCCCGGCCGAGCCGTTCGGCGACCCAGTCGTCCAGCGTCGTGCCGGCGGTGCCCGTCCGCAGCCCCGGTGGTGCGGCGAGGCGGGCCGCAGTGAGCGCGGCCGATAACCGCTCGGGTGCCCCGGGCTCCTGCCCGGGCCTGGTCGACCCCCTCCCCTCGAAGGGGCCGACCGGCGGCTCGGCGAACCCCCGCCCGCCACCGCGGAGTTCCGCACCCGCCGGCTCGCCGCGCCTCCCCGCGCGGTCCACCGGCGCGGACGGCCGGGCGGCGCGCCGGGGTCCGTCGACG
>NZ_BAAALD010000113.1:0-17510 GCF_039528095.1 Kitasatospora arboriphila | reverse complement strand
CCGGCCTCGGCCGTCCGCACGACCTCCAGTGCCGTGCCGTCCGCATCCGGCCCGTCACCGACCGACCCCGCCACCGAGGCCGAACGCAGCGGTGTGCCCGCCCCCATCGCTTCACACCCCTTCGTGTCGACGCCGCGGGTGCCCACTGCTCCTGCACCGCGGCCCGGTCGTCCTGGAAGTGACGAGAGCGGCCCGGTCGCCGGACCGCCCGCGGGCCACTCGCCCGGCCCGGGCCGGAGTCCGGCGCCCTTCCCGACCCCCCAGGTCAGGGCAACTCTCGTTCGCGGAACTGAAGTTACTTTCGTGGTCGGTGTGACTCAACGCAGCCCGGGTCACTTCACTCATAAGGGTGATCCAGATCCGATTCCGGTCGTGCGCGGGCTCCGGAGTGCGACCGGATCGGGCCCGGCGCTCCGGAGCGCGCCCCGGACGACGTGCGCCGCCGGGGGGGGGGGGGGGGGGGGGGGGGGGGGGGGGGGGGCTGGCCACCGAGGCGGGCATGCCCCGCGGCCGCGGGGGGGGCGGGGGGGGCGGGGCGGGCCGCCCGCCGGGCGCGGTAGTCTCGACAGGTGCCGAATCTGTCCGACGTGATCACCGCGCTCGAAGAGCTGTACCCGCCGCAGTGGGCGGAGTCCTGGGACGCCGTCGGGCTGGTCTGCGGCGACCCGGAGGCCGAGGTCCGCCGGGTGCTCTTCGCCGTCGACCCGGTGCAGGCGGTGGTCGACGAGGCCGCCGCGTGGGGCGCCGACCTGGTCGTCACCCACCACCCCCTCTACCTGCGCGGCACCACCAGCGTCGCCGCCACCACCTTCAAGGGCCGGGTCGTGCACACCCTGATCCGGCAGGGCATCGCGCTGCACGTCGCGCACACCAACGCCGACCACGCCGACCCCGGCGTCTCCGACGCCCTCGCCGAGGCGGTCGGCCTGCGCGTCACCGGCCCGCTCGTCCCCGACCCGACCGCCCCGGCCGGCCGCCGCGGCGGCGGCCGGATCGGCGTGCTGCCCGAGCCGATGACCCTCGCCGCGTTCGCCGCACAGGTCGCCGCCGGGCTGCCCGCCACCGCCACCGGCGTCCGCGTCTCCGGCGACCCGGAGCGGACGATCAGCCGGGTCGCCGTCTGCGGCGGCTCCGGCGACTCCTTCTTCGCCGAGGTCCGCGCCGCGGACGTCGACGCCTACGTCACCGCCGACCTGCGCCACCACCCCGCGTCCGAGGCGTCCGAGGCCGCCCCGACCGCCCTCGTCGACGCCGCCCACTGGGCCACCGAGTGGCCCTGGCTGAACCTCGCCGCCCGGTCCCTGACCGAAGCGGCCGGCAAGCACGGCTGGCAGCTGGAGACCAAGGTCTCCCACCTGGTCACCGACCCGTGGACGGGGCACGCCCCCATGCCGTACACCGCCTGACACCTGATCGATTCACACAGGAGCTTCCCGCTTGAACGCCGCGCCCGCCGACCAGATCCGCCTGCTCGACCTGCAGGCCATCGACTCCCGCCTGGACCAGCTGGCCCACCGGCGCCGCACCCTGCCCGAGCTCGCCGAGATCGAGAAGGCCGCCGCCGACCACACCGCCCTCAAGGACCTGGTCGTCGCCGCCCAGGCCCAGCTCTCCGACACCACCCGCGAGCAGACCAAGGCCGAGCAGGACGTCGAGCAGGTCCGCGCCCGCGCCGCCCGCAACCAGCAGCGGATGGACTCCGGCACCGTCACCTCCCCCAAGGACCTGGAGAACCTCCAGCACGAGATCGGCTCGCTCGCCAAGCGCCAGGCCGACCTGGAGGACGTCGTCCTGGAGGTCATGGAGCGCCTGGAGTCCGCCGAGAGCCGGGTCACCGAGCTGACGGCCCGTCTGCAGCACTCCGAGGTCGTCCTCAAGGAGGGCGAGGAGCGCCGCGACGCCGCCTGGGGCGAGATCGACGCCGAGGTCGAGAAGACCGCCCGCGACCGCGAGACCGTCGCCAAGGTGATCCCCGCCGACCTGCTCAAGCTCTACACCCGCCTGCGCGAGCAGCAGGGCGGCGTCGGCGCGGCCCGCCTCCAGCAGCGCCGCTGCGAGGGCTGCCGGGTCGAGTTCGCGATCACCGACCTCAACGCCATCAAGGCCGAGCCGGCCGACGCGGTCGTCCGCTGCGAGAACTGCGGCCGCATCCTGGTGCGCACCGCCGAGTCGGGCGTCTGAGCGGCGTGTCCCCCCGCAGGTTCATCGTCGAGGCCGACGGCGGCTCCCGGGGCAACCCGGGGCCGGCCGGCTACGGCGCCGTCGTCCGCGACGCCGACACCGGCGCGATCATCGCCGAGGCCGCGGAGTTCATCGGCCACGCCACCAACAACGTGGCCGAGTACCGCGGACTGATCGCCGGCCTGCGGGCCGCCCACGGCCTCGACCCGGACGCCTCCGTCGACGTCCGGATGGACTCCAAGCTCGTCGTCGAGCAGATGTCCGGCCGCTGGAAGATCAAGCACCCCGACATGCAGCCGCTGGCCGCCGAGGCCCGCACCGTCTTCCCGCGCGGCCGCGTCGCCTACACCTGGATCCCGCGCGAGCGGAACAAGGACGCCGACCGGCTCGCCAACGAGGCCATGGACGCCGGCCGGGCCGGCCGCCAGTGGGAGCCCCGGTCCGCCGCGGCCCCCGCCGTCCAGGCCGCCGAGGTCGAGGAGCCGCTGCCCGAACCCGCGGCACCCCGGGCCGGCTGGGCCGCCCCCGCCGACCTCGGCACGCCCACCACCTTCGTCCTGCTCCGGCACGGCGAGACCGCCCTCACCCCGCAGAAGCGCTTCTCCGGCAGCGGCGGCACCGACCCCGAACTCTCCGAGAAGGGCCGCTGGCAGGCCGAACGGGTCGCCGAGGCGCTCGCCGCCCGCGGCACCGTCCAGGCGGTCGTCAGCTCCCCGATGCGGCGCACCCGCGGGACGGCGGAGGCCGTCGCCCGGCGGCTCGGCCTGGAGGTCCGGATCGAGGACGGCCTGCGGGAGCTCGACTTCGGCGCCTGGGAGGGCCTCACCTTCGCCGAGGTCCAGCAGCAGTACCCCGACGACCTGAACGCCTGGCTCGCCTCCAGCAAGGCCAAGCCCACCGGCAGCAGCGAGAGCTTCGCCTCCCTCGCCCACCGGACGGGCGTCGCCCGCGACAAGATCATCGCCCGCCACCCCGGCCGGACGGTCCTCGTCGTCTCCCACGTGAGCCCCATCAAGACCCTCGTCCGCCTCGCCCTCGGTGCCCCGCCCGACGCGGTCTACCGCATGGAGCTCTCCGCGGCCTCCCTCTGCGCCGTCCAGTACTACGCCGACGGCAACGCCTCCCTGCGCCTCCTCAACGACACCAGCCACCTCCGCTAGGGCAACACCAGGGGCGCTGGGGGGCACCTCCCGGCCGAAGGCTGGGGGCGGAACTGCGCAGTCCGGGGCCGGCGTACTTCGCGGCTTCGGCCCTACCCCAATTGCGCAGTTCCCCGCGCCCCTCGGTGTGCGCTCCCGCCGGTACCTAATGGATCTCGGTGACGACGACGTCGAGCTGCCAGGGGCGGCGGGCGGTGCCGCGGGCGGAGACCTCGACGCGGTGGCCCAGCGCGGTGAGGGCGTCGACGAGTTCGCCGGGGGTGGCCGGGTCGGCCGCCGCGTTCAGCAGGTCCCGGACGAGGCGCCCCTTGGTGGCCTTGTTGAAGTGGCTGACCACGGACCGCTTGAGTTCGCCGTCGACCTCGCGCTCGTGCAGCACCCGCACGGTCGCCGTCCGCCCCGCGACCTCCCCGGCCGGCTTCCAGGCCGCCGCGTACGCGGAACTCCGCAGGTCGAGCACCAGCCCCTCACCCGCCGCCTCCGGCAGGACCTCCGCGGTGGCGGCCCGCCAGTGGGCGCCGAGTGCGCCGAGCGGCGGCAGCTTCACCCCCATCGAGCAGCGGTACGGCGGGATCCGGTCGCCGATCCGCACGGCGCCCCAGAGTCCGGAGAAGACGAGCAGCGTGCGTTCGGCCCGCTCGTAGGCCTCCTGGTCGAGTTTGGCGAGCCCGAGGTTGTCGAAGAGCACGCCGGTGTACACCTCGCCGGCCGGCAGTGCCCCGGCGGTGGGCAGGTCGGCGTTGCGGGCGATCTCGCCCCGCAGCCCGGGGGAGAGCCCGAGGACCTCGGCGGCGGTGTCCTCGTCGCCGCGGCAGAGTCCGACGAGCGCGTCGAGGACGGCCCGCCGGGCCGCGGTCAGTCCGGGCAGCGACAGCGCCTCCAGGTCGACCGGAGCGCCCTGCGCCGACGCGGCCTTCCCCTCCGAGGGCGGCAACAGGACCAGCACGGCGGCACTCCTCAACACTTTGTGGCAGACGTCCCCGCCACTGTACTGGCGACCGGTCGCCCGCTCCGAAGCCGTCCGGCCTTCGTCCCCGCGGCCCGTCAACTCCCCGCCGCGCGGCCGCACCGCCTCTGACCACCGGACGGGACGCGCCCGACGGGCCCGCCGGTGCCGGCCCGCTTACGCTGCGGTCATGCCACGTCGACAACTGAGTGTCCGCACCGCCGACACCGCCCGGATCAACACCGAGCTCGCCGAGCTGCGCAGCCGGCTGGAGATCCGCACCGACTGGCCCGCCGAGGTGCTCGCCGAGGCGGACCGTGCGGCGGCCGTGCCCCGGCTGCCGGACGCGGACGCGACCGACCTGGAACTCTTCACCCTCGACCCGCCGGACTCCCTCGACCTCGACCAGGCCATGCACCTGGCCCGCCGCGACGGCGGCTACCGCGTGCACTACGCGATCGCCGACGTCGCCGCGTTCGTCGTCCCCGGCGGGGCGGTGGACACGGAGGCCCGCCGCCGGGTGCAGACCCTCTACTTCCCGGACGCCCGGGTGCCGCTGCACCCGCCCCGGATCTCCGAGGACGCGGCCAGCCTGCTGCCGGGCCGGCTGCGCCCCGCAGTGCTCTGGCAGATCGACCTGGACGCGGACGGCGCCGTGGTTCTCGCCGACGTCCGCCGCGCCCAGGTCCGCTCCCGCCGCAGGCTCGACTACGCCGGCGTCCAGGAGGCGCTCGGCGCGGGCACGGCCGACGGGCAGCTCCGGCTGCTCGCCGAGATCGGACGGCTGCGCGAACAGCAGGAGGCCGCCCGCGGCGGGATCAGCCTGCCCGTCCCCGAGCAGGAGGTCGAACCGGCCGACGGCGGCTACCGGCTCGCCTACCGCACGCCGCGCCCGGCCGACGCCTGGAACGCGCAGATCTCGCTGCTCACCGGCATGGCCGCCGCCGACCTCATGCTGGACGCCGGCACCGGACTGCTCCGCACCCTGCCCGCCGCCCCCGAGGCCGCCTACGCCCGGCTGCGGCGGGTCGCCCGGGCACTCGGCGTGGACTGGCCGGAGTCCACCCCCTACCCCGAGCTGATCCGCTCGCTCGATCCCGCGGACACCCGCAACGCCGCCTTCCTGGAGGAGTGCACCGGCCTGCTGCGCGGCGCCGGCTACCACGCCTTCGACGCCGCCCGGGGCGTGCCGCCGCCCGCCGACCCGGGCCACGCGGCGCTCGCCGCGCCGTACGCGCACTGCACGGCGCCGCTGCGCCGCCTCGCCGACCGGTACGCGCAGGAGATCTGCGTGGCGGTGGCCGGCGGCACCGACGTGCCGGGCTGGGTCCGCGACGACCTGCTCGACGTACCGGGGGAGATGGGGCGCGGCGACCGGCGGGCCCACGAGGTCGAGCGGGCCTGCGTCGACCTGATCGAGGCCGAGGTGCTGCGCGGCCGCGAGGGCGAGGACTTCGACGCCGTGGTGATCGACGTCGACGAGCGCCGGCCCGCCCGGGGAACCGTCCAGCTCGCCGATCCCGCCGTCGTCGCCAAGTGCGACGGCGAGGGGCCCGGGCTGCCGCTCGGCGAACGCATCCGCGTCCGCCTCACCAGTGCCGATCCCGCCACCCGAACCGTCCGCTTCGCACCCGTGTGAGCCGCCCGTGTCCCTGAGCCGCCCCGTCCCGCCCGCGCCCGGCCCCGGCCGGGACGACCCCGCCGCCCGTCCGCCCGCCCCCGCGGGGGACCGGCGCCGCCGCCTGCTCGTCCTGGCGGTCTGCTGTCTCAGCCTGTTCATCGTCAGCCTCGACACCACCGTGGTGAACGTCGCGCTGCCGGCCGTCCAGCACGACCTCGGCGCGCCCGCCTCCGGACTGCAGTGGGTGATCGACGCCTACACGCTGGTGCTCGCCGCGCTGCTGATGCTCTCCGGTTCGGTGGCCGACCGGGTCGGCCGGCGGCGGATCTTCCTGATCGGCCTGCTGGTCTTCGTCCTCGGATCGCTGCTGTGCAGCCTCGCGCCGGGCCTCGGCTGGCTGATCGCCTTCCGCAGCCTGCAGGCGGTCGGCGGTTCGATGCTCAACCCGGTGGCGATGTCGATCATCACCAACACCTTCACCAGCCCACGGGAGCGGGCCCAGGCGATCGGCGTCTGGGGCGGTGTGGTCGGCATCTCCATGGCGCTCGGCCCGCTGATCGGCGGCTTCCTGGTGGACAGCGCCGGCTGGCCGGCGATCTTCCTGGTCAACGTGCCGATCGGCCTCGCCGCCTTCGTGCTGACCCTCCGGTACGTGCCCGAGTCCCGCTCGCCACGGCCGCGCCGGCTCGACCCGGTCGGGCAGCTGCTGATGCTGCTGATGCTCGGCTGCGGCACCGCCGCGATCATCGAGGGCCCCGGCCACGGCTGGACCTCCCCGCTGATCCTCTCGCTGGCCGGGGTCGCGTTGGCCGCGCTCGTCCTGCTGCCGATCTGGGAGTCGCGGGTGCGCGAGCCGCTGATCGACCCGCGGTTCTTCGCCAGCATCCCGTTCAGCGGCGCCACCGTCACCGCGGTCTGCGCCTTCGCCTCGCTCGGCGGCTTCCTCTTCCTCAACGCGCTGTACCTGCAGGAGGTCCGCGGGTACGACCCGGTGCAGGCCGGGCTGTTCACCCTGCCGATGGCCGTGATGATGCTGGTCTTCGCACCGGTGTCCGGACGGATCGTCGGGCGTTCCGGGCCGCGGATGCCGCTGGTCTGCGCGGGCGCCGCGCTGGCCGCCAGCGGGCTGCTGCTGACCCGGGTGGCCGCGGACTCGCCGCCCGCGCTGGTCCTCGGCGCCTACGCGCTGTTCGGGCTCGGGTTCGGGCTGGTGAACGCGCCGATCACCAACTCGGCGGTCTCCGGCATGCCGCTCGCCCAGGCGGGGGTGGCCGCCGCGGTCGCCTCCACCAGCCGCTCGGTCGGCCAGTCGCTCGGCGTCGCGGTGATCGGCACCGTGGTCACCTCGGCGCTGGTCGGACCGGCCGCCGCCGGATTCGCGGAGGCCAGCCACGCCGGCTGGTGGATCGTCACCGCGCTCGGCCTCGCCGTGATCGGGCTGGGTCTGGCCACCACCACACCGCGGGCCGCGGCGAGTGCCGCACGGGTCGCCGCCCGGCTGGACCCGGCCCGGGCCGGTGTGCCGGGCGGGGCCCCCGAGCGGCTACGATGACCACTACGGCGGACGAGCCGGCCGGGCGGTCGCGACGGGTCCTTCACGGGGCCCGCCGAGGAACGTCCGGGCTCCACAGAGCAGGGTGGTGGGTAACGCCCACCCGGGGTGACCCGCGGGACAGTGCCACAGAAAGCAGACCGCCCACCGCTTCGGCGGCGGGTAAGGGTGAAACGGTGGTGTAAGAGACCACCAGCGACCGAGGTGACTCGGCCGGCTCGGTAAACCCCACCTGGAGCAAGGTCAAGATCGGTGCCCCTCGGGGTGCCGTGCGCGGATGTTCGAGGGCTGCTCGCCCGAGTCCGCGGGTGGACCGCACGAGGCTGTCGGCAACGGCAGCCCTAGATGGATGGCCGCCTCCCCGGGCCGCGCAAGCAACCCGGGAGACAGAACCCGGCGTACAGGCCGACTCGTCCGTCACCAGGCCGACGGAAGGCCCCCGATCCGCATCGCGCGGACCGGGGGCCTTTTCGCGTCCGGAGGGCGGCGACGACTCGGCGAACGACCTGCGGAGCCGCCCCCGCTCTTGCCGCGCCTATCGAGATTCGATAGATTCCCATCGCAATTCGATGGGAGGATGAGGTCGTGGGAAAGCTGACAGTGGGGGCGCTGCGCGCCGTGCTCGCGGTGGTGTTCGCCGGCACCGTGCTGGTGCAGGTCCTGATGGTGTGGGTGTTGGTCAGCGGGAACGACCCGGAGGACGGGACGCTGCCGCTGACCGCGTTCCGCGTGGTCACGATCCTGGGCCTGGTGACGGCCCAGGTCGCCCTGGTCTGCGTCTGGCGGCTGGTGGCGATGGTGCGGCGCGGGACGGTGTTCTCGCACGCCGCCTTCCGCTACGTGGACGGCGTGATCGGCGCGATCGTGGCGGCCGCCCTCGTCTGGTTCGCGGTCACCGCGATCAACGCCCCGGGCCAGCGGGAGGACCCGGGCGTCACCGTCATCATGGCCGGGATCGGCGTGGCGATCCTGGGGGTCGCGCTCATCGTGCTCGTGCTGCGGATGCTGCTCGCCCAGGCCGTCGCGCGCGACGTCGAGGCGACGCAGCTGAAGGCCGAGTTGGACGAGGTGATCTGATGCCCATCGTCGTCGACATCGACGTGATGCTGGCCAGGCGGAAGATGTCCGTGGGCGAGCTCGCGGACCGCGTCGGGATCACCCCCGCCAACCTCGCCGTCCTCAAGAACGGCCGTGCCAAGGCCGTCCGCTTCGCCACGCTCGCCGCACTCTGCGAGGTCCTCGCCTGCCAGCCGGGCGACCTGCTCCGCTGGGAGTCCGAGGACCTCGTACCGGCCGACGCGGACCCGGAGCACGTGTGAGGCTGCGGTGGGAGGCGCGGCCGTGACCCCGCCTCCCACCGCTCGGCTCAGGCCCTGCGGCGGAAGAGCATGACGAGGGCGATGCGTTCCCCGCCGAGTGACTTGCCCTCGCCGACGGCGAAGTTGGCGAGGGTCCAGCCGGAGGCCTCGACGGCCTGGATCTGCTCGGCCATGCCGACCATGGGCCCGGTGGTGAGACTGTTCTTGTTGGCCTCGATGGCCTTCCAGACGAAGACGGAGTCGCCGCGGTTGTAGGCGTCGGCCGCCTCCTTGCCCGCGTTGTTCCCCTTGGCCTGGTTGATGAAGCCCATGTGTCCCCCTGTGCTGGTGCTGTGTCAGCACCCTGCCAGCGCCACTGCTGGTGGAGCAAGGCGGTGACGGAGTCGTGACCGCCGACCCGGCGGTCACGCGCGTTCGGCGTCGTGGGCGGCGACGGCGGCGGTGAGGCGCAGGAGGTCGGCGGGGCGGGCCGGGTCGAGGCCGGTGAGGGCGGCGATGCGGCGCAGCCGGTAGTCGACGGTATTGGGGTGGAGGTGGAGCGCGTTCGCGGTGTGCCGGCGGTTGAGGCCGCCGGCCAGGTGGGTGCGCAGGGTGGTGAGCAACTCGCCCGCCCCGTGGAGGGGTCCGATCAGGGCGGCGAGCCGGGGTCTGGCGTGGCCGGGCCGGCTGAGCTGGTACTCCAGGAGCAGGTCGTCGAGCCGGTAGAGGCCGGGCGGCCGGCCGAAGGTGCGGGCCACGTCGAGGACTTCGTAGGCGAGGGCGGCGGCGGTCGCGACGCCCGAGGGTTCGGCGGCGGCCCCCGCGGCGAGCACCGGGGCGCCTGCGGCCCGGGCGGTCGCGGCGACGGTGTCCGCGAGGCGGTGCCACTCGGCGGTGGGCAGGTCGGTCGGCCGGGTGTCGAGCGGGACGAGCACCAGGCCGCCGTCGGCGGCGAGCACCGAGAGGGCCGAGTGCCGGGTGCGGTGGTCGAGTTCGGCGCGCAGGCGGCGGAGTTTGCGGCGGCCGGCGACCGTCCGGTCGACGTCCTCGGCGTGTTCGTCGGGGTGGTCGTCGACGGAGAGGACGAGGACGGCGTAGCCGGGGGCCAGCCGTAGGCCGGCCCGGGCGGCGGCCTCGTCGGCGGGGGTGCCGTCGAGCAGGGCGCCGAGCAGTGCGTTCCGGGCGGCGTGCCGTTCGTCGACCATGGTGCGGCGTTCCTCGAAGTAGCCGGCGCCGGCCGCGGCGGTGACCTGGCGGAGGTGGTCGAGCAGCAGCCGGTGGAGCGTGAGCAGGCCGGGGGTGTCGCCCTCCCCGGCCTGCCGGGTCATCCAGTCCCAGCAGACCTCCAGGCCGATGTGGTGGGCGAGCAGGACGGCGTCCAGCGGCAGCCCTTCCTCGGCGCGGCGGGCTGCGGTCTGCCGGACGGTGGTGAACTCCTCGTCCGGGGCGGGTTCTCCGGTGCGGACGGCCCGGGCGAGGGCGCGGACGCGGCGCTCGGTGGTGCGGGCGAGTTCGCCGTCGACCTGTTCGCGGGGCAGCCGCCGGTAGGTGGGCAGGGCGTCGAGCAGCGCCGCGAGGACCGCCCGGACGAGTTCCGGCAGGGCGGCCAGCAGCCGCTGGTCCGCGGGGACGCCGCCGATCGTCGGGACGTGCCACCCCGTGACCTGCGCCGGGGCGTTGTGACTGCTCACAGAAATCACCGTCCAGGTCTGGGGAACGCCCGAGGGCCGGTCCGGTGCGGCGGCCCCATCATGGAGGCACTCCCGGTTACCTGTTGGTAACAAACTTCTGGTGTGGAGGCAACAGTTGAGAACCCCACTTCTCCGCTTCTCCGCAAGAACCTTCCGCCGCAGGCTCGTCGGCGCCCTCGGCTCGGCCCTGCTGGCCGCCGCCCTGCTCGGCGGAGGAGGGTCCGCCGCCCTCGCCGCCGAGACGGCGCCCGCGGCGGCGGCCCCGCCGGACGGCGACACCGTCGCCTCCCCGCCCGGTGCCAACGACTGGAACTGCCGCCCCACGGCGGCCCACCCCAACCCCGTCGTGCTGGTCCACGGCACCTTCGCCAACCGCTTCGAGAACTGGCTGGTGCTGTCGCCGCTGCTGAAGAGCAAGGGCTACTGCGTCTTCGCCCTCGACTACGGCACCGTCCCCGGCGTCACCTCCTCCGGCAGCGGCGTGCTGCTGCCGATCGGCGGGCTCGGCCCGGCCGCCGAGTCCGCGGCCCAACTCGGCCGTTTCGTCGACCTGGTGAGGTCGTACACCGGTGCCGCGAAGGTCGACATCGTCGGCCACTCGCAGGGCGGCATGATCCCGAACTACTACCTGAAGTTCCTCGGCGGCGCGTCCAAGGTGGACAAGCTGGTGGCACTCGCACCGTCCAACCACGGCACCACGCTCTCCGGCATCGCCAACCTCGCCCCCTACCTGCCCGGGGTCGCCGACCTGATCTACACCGCCTGCCCGGCCTGCAAGGACCAGGTGGTCGGCTCGGCGTTCAACCGGAAGCTCTCCTCGCTGCCGGACACCGTGCCCGGGGTGCACTACACGGTGATCTCCACCGTCTTCGACGAGGTGGTCACCCCGTACCGGACGCAGTTCCTCAGCGGGCCGGACGTCGACAACATCACCATCCAGGACAGCTGCCTGATCGACCTCTCGGAGCACGTCCTGATCGCCTTCGACCCGACCTCGCTGCACCACGTGACCAACGCGCTCGACCCGGCCCACGCCACCTGGGTGGGCTGCGGCTGAGCCGTCGGCGGCGGGCCGCCCCACCGGCCCGCCCGCGGTGCCCGCACCGGCCCTGCGCCGGTGCGGGCACCCGCGCGTCCGGCCCGGGGCGCGTCGGGTCGGGGTGCGCCGGTTCAGGGGGTGGTGACCGCGGCGAGGATGCGGTCGCGCAGCGGGGTCAGCCGGCTGCCGCTGAAGCCGTGGTACACCGCGTTGGTGAGCAGCACCGCGTAGCGGCCGAGGGCGGGGCAGAGGTAGAGGCTGGTGCCGGTGTAGCCGTGGTGGTAGGCGGCGCCGGTGTCGGTGACCAGCCAGCCGAGCCCGCGGGAGCGGCCGGCCTCGACCGCGATCTGCGGCCGCAGGCTGGCGGCGAGCCAGGGGTCGTCGGCCGTCAGCAGGTGCTCGGCGAAGACGGCGAGGTCGGCGGCGGTGGAGAACAGCCCGGCGTGGCCGGCGATCCCGTTCAGCAGGGCGGCGTTGGGGTCGTGCGGGATCCCCCAGGTGCGCGGGGCGCCGCGCAGCCGCTGTTCGGTCGGTGCCACCGCGGGCGAGCGCCGCACCGGGCCGAACTCGGTGTCCCGCATGCCCAATCCGTGCCAGTAGTGGTCGCCGAGGGCGTCCAGCGGGGTGCCGTGGGCGTCGGCGAGCAGCAGGCCGAGCAGCACGTAACCCCGGTTGATGTAGCGGTGTTCGGCGCCTGGGGTGGCCACCAGTTGTTCGGCGCACAGGAGTTCGGCGAGCGGGCGGTCGAGGTGCAGGTAGCGGTCCAGCCGGGTCTCGGGCTGCAGGCCGGCGCTGTGCGCGAGCAGTTGCCTGACCGTCAGCCAGCCGCCGGGGGAGGGGAGTCGGGGGAACCGGGCGCGCAGCGGCTCGTCCAGGTCGAGCAGGCCGGCGGCCAGGGCCCGGCCGGTGAGCGCCCAGGTGGCGGTGATCTTGGTGAGTGAGGCGAGGTCGTAGCGGGTGCGGTCGTCGGGCCCGGCGGGTCCGCACTCGGGGGCGACGGTGCCGCGGGCGGCCACGGTACGGCCCGCCGCCTCCGTGGAGCCGGCGGTGCCGAGGACGAGGACGCCGCCGGGGACACCGCGGTCCAGGACGGCGTGGTCGAGGGCGTCGGCGAGGGCGGCCGCGGCCGCGGGTGTCCAGGGGGTGGTGGTCACGTGCGTCCTCCGTTCCCGGTGGAGCGGATCCGGTCGTACGGGTGGTACCTACCCGCGGACGGGCCTGCGCTCCCCGGCGCCGCCGCCTCAGCCCTGACCGGCCGACAGCTCCTCCAGGACGCGGACCGCCCGCTCGGCGTCGGCGGTCGGCACGAAGAGGTGGTCGTGGTGGAACCCGGCGGCGACGTTGCAGCTGATGCCGCGGTCGGCGAGCGCGGTGGCGACCGCGGCGGTGAGGCCGACGGCCTCCAGCGCGGAGTGGATCCGCAGGGTGATCCAGCCGGCGACGAACTCGTAGCCCAGCCCGAGCGAGTCCGCCTCCTCCTGCGGCACCACGACGGTGGCGCCCTCCTCCTCGGCGACGGTGACCACCGGGCGCAGGCCGGGCGGCACCCTGCCGGGCAGGGTGCAGTACACGTACCGCCCCGGGTTCAGCGCGGGTCGCAGCCCGGAGAGCAGGGCGGACAGGTCTCGTTCGGCGGCCATGGCGCCACCGTAGTGCGTGGCCGGGCCCGCACGGCGTCCCGTCGGCCGCCGGTGTGTCGCCGTCCGGGGCGGTGCGGGTGACGGCGGGTCACGGCGCCCCGGCGGCCGGGGACGCGGCTGCGCCGGGCGGCGGGAGTCGCCCCGGGGGTGCGACCCGTCCGTCCGCCCGGCGTACCGGGTGGGTCCGTCCGGTGTTCAGGCGGGCAGCTGCTCCAGGCCGCGGGCCCGGGCCAGCCAGTCGGCGAACAGCGCGGTGTCGACCTCGGCGGCGCTCCGGAGCTTGACCGAGGCCATCGTGCGCGAGCCCGGGGCGAGCCGGCCGGACGGGTCGGCGAGCTCCTGGCCGCGCCAGAAGCCGAAGGTCAGGTGGCCGGCGTACGACTTGAGGAAGCAGACCGGGTTCTTGCCGGGGGCGGCGCCGAGGCTCCACACGGGGTGGCCGTGCCAGACGGCGCCGCGGCCGGGCAGGGCGGCCTCGACGAGCGGCAGCAGCCGGTCGGCGATCTCGCGCCGGGCGGTGGGGAGGGAGTCCAGGTACTGCGCGACGGTGGTGGTGGCGGGCATGGTGGTCGTCCTTCGGGTTCGGTGGCCGGAGCCGGTCGGGCGGTGGCGGGATCGGAGGCTGGGGGCGGTCAGCGGAGGCGGTCGGCGGCGACGGCGGAGACCCAGACCATCGCGGTGATCGCGCCGATCGCGAGGGTGAGCGAGCCGGCCGGGCCGCCGGTCATGGCCCATCCGTCGCCGAGCAGCAGTGCGGTGGCGGCGGAGCGGGAGGCGAGGGCGCGGCCGCGGCGGCCGGTGCGGGCGAAGTGGCGGCCGAGGACGTAGCAGGCGGCGATCAGGGCGGTGAAGGAGACCGTGCCGGCCAGCAGGTGTCCGACGGCGTGCCAACTCAGGCCGGGCGGCATCCCGTCGGGCGTGCCCACCGGGTAGCCGTCGGCCGGGTCCATGACGAGGACACCGGCGGCGATCATGCCGAGGCCGTAGGTGCGGACGAGCCGGGGTGCCCAGCGGCCGCCGGGCGTGTCCGCGAGGGTGCGGCGCAGGCCGGCGGCGCCGAGGACGGTCAGGACGCCGGCGACCAGGAAGTTCGTGATCTGCAGCGGGCCGAGGTCGCCGTTGCTCAGTGCGCTCAGCGGGTGGCGGGTGAGGTCGAAGCCCGTCCGGGTGGCGGCCTGGGCGAGGGCGACGGCGGCCCAGAGCGGACCGGCGACCGCGCCGCAGACCAGCAGGGTACGGGTGCCCGGTGCGGTGGCGGTCGTGCCGTGAGCGAGGTCGGTGCGGGCGGCGGCGGGGGCGGGGGCGGTGGTCACGGTGTCCTCCGGGGCGGTGGTGTCGGGCGGTGCTGCCCTCACGTCGTCCGGTCGATGTGACAGGGAATGCACACCGTTCCCTGTCACATCGCCTCGTTCGACGTGAGGGCAGCACAAGATCGCGGCGTGACAGGGCGCCGTCGGACCGAGGAGAGAACCATGCGCTTCCTGATGACCACCAAGCCGACCGACGCCGCCCCCGACGAGAAGCTCTTCGCGGAGATGGGCGCGTTCATCGAGGAACTGACCGCGGCCGGCGTGCTGCTGGCGACCGGGGGCCTGGAGCCGGGCGGGGTCCGCCTGGTCTCCTCCGGGGACGAGATCACCGTCACCGACGGCCCCTACGCCGAGGCGAAGGAGGCCGTGGCCGGCTTCGCGCTGGTCGAGGTCCGCTCGAAGGAGGAGGCGATCGAGCTCGCCCGCCGCTTCCGTCGGATCGTCGGCGACGGCGAGAGCGTCGTCCAGCAGGTGTTCGGCCCCTGACCCTCCCGCCTGCCCGCCCCGCCCCGCCTGCCCGTTCGGCCTGCCCGGCTCGGCACCTGCCCCGGCCCCGTCCCGGTTTGCGGACGGGCCGGGGCGGGTGCTGTCATCGTGGCCGTGCCGGATGTCCACCGCACGATCGACGCGGTCTGGAAACTCGAGTCGGCGAAGATCATCGCCGCGCTCGTCAGAATCGTGCGCGACGTCGGCCTCGCCGAGGAACTGGCCCAGGACGCCCTGGTAGCCGCCCTCGAACAGTGGCCGCAGTCCGGCGTCCCCGACAACCCGGGCGCCTGGCTGACCGCCATCGCCAAGCGCCGGGCCGTCGACCGCGTCCGCCGCGACGGGCGGCTGGAGCAGCGGCAGCGGCAACTCGCCCACGAGCTGCGGCAGTCGGGCGAGGCCGAGCCCGAGGACGACCGGGACGACGTGCTGCGCCTGATGTTCGTCTCCTGCCACCCCGTCCTGCCGACGGAGGCCCGCGTCGCGCTGACGCTGCGTCTGCTCGGCGGACTGACGGCCGCGGAGATCGCCCGGGCCTTCCTCGTCCCCGAACCGGTGGTGGCCAGGCGCATCGCCGCCGCCAAGCGCACCTTGGCCGAGCAGCAGGTGCCGTTCGAGCTGCCGACCGGCGAGCGGCTCGCCGACCGGCTCTCCTCGGTGCTGGAGGTCGTCTACCTGGTCTTCAACGAGGGGTACTCGGCGACCGGCGGGGACGACCTGATGCGGCCCGGGCTCTGCCTGGAGGCGCTCCGGCTGGGCAGGCTGCTCGCCGCCGCCGTGCCGCACGAGGCCGAAGTGCACGGCCTGGTCGCCCTGATGGAGATCCAGGCGTCCCGCGCGGCCGCGCGCACCGGGCCGTCCGGCGAGCCCGTCCAGTTGCACGAGCAGAACCGCGGCCGCTGGGACCAGCTGCTGATCCGCCGCGGCTTCACCGCGATGCTGCGCGCCCGGGAGTGCGGCGGCCCGCCCGGCCCGTACGTGCTGCAGGCCGCGATCGCGGTCTGCCACGCCCAGGCGCCCACCGCGGAGGCCACCGACTGGGCGCAGATCGCGACCCTCTATGCCGCGCTGGAACGGCTGCTGCCGACCCCGGTCGTCCGGCTGAACCGGGCCGTCGCGGTCGGGAAGGCGTACGGGCCGCAGGCCGGCCTCGACCTCGCCGACGGGTTGACCGCCGACCCGGCGCTGCGCGACTACCACCTGCTGCCCAGCGTCCGCGGCGACCTGCTGGAGCGGCTCGGCCGCACCGGGGAGGCCCGGCTGGAGTTCCGGCGGGCCGCCGCTCTCACCCGCAACGCGGCGGAACGCGCCTTCCTCGACCGCCGCGCCGACGCACTGCCGACCGGGGAGCCGACGGCCGGGGCCCAGGTGCCCGCGGGGCCGTCGCCCGCCCTCCTCGGCGCCACCGTCCGCGCGTTCCTCGACCGGGACGACCTGGACGCGGCGACCGTCCGCTCGTACGGGCAGACCCTGCGGCGGCTGCGGCTCGGGCTCGGCGACGAGCTGCCGCTCGGCTCGGTCGACGCCGACCGGGTCGCCGGGGTCCTGGCCGCCGCCTGGGGCGGCGCCGCGCCGCGGACCTGGAACCGGCACCGCGCCGCCGTCCGCTCGTTCGCCGCCTGGGCCGGGCTGGACGACCTCGCGGCCGGCCTCGACCGGCGCCCCGAACCGGCCGGCCGGACCGGTGCGATCGCCCCCGAGCAGCTCGAACGGCTCTGGGCGCTGCCCGGCCCCTCGCTGCGCGAGCGCACCCTCTGGCGGCTGCTGCACGAGTCGGCCGCCCCGGTGCGGGCCGTCCTGGCGCTGGACGTCCAGGACCTCGACCTCGACGACCGCGGCGCCTGCGGTGACCACGGTGACCGCGGGGTGGTGTGGCGGTCGGGCACGGCCCGGCTGCTGCCGGAGCTGCTGGCCGGACGAACCCGCGGCCCGCTCTTCCTCACCGACCGCCGCCCCGGGCCGGGCCGGACGCCCGCCCCGGCCGACCTCTGCCCGGAGACCGGCCGCGCGCGGCTCTCCTACGAGCGCGCCGAGCACCTCTTCAAGCTGGCCACCCGCCCGCTCGACCCGGCCGGCGAGGGCTGGACCCTGCGGATGCTCAAGCCGCGCCGCTGATCGGACGCCCCGTCAGGGCTGCTCCCGCTCCGCCGCGTCCGCGGTTCCTCCGTGCTGCCCTCCCGCGCCCCCGCCTGCCCGGCGACCGTCTGACGACTATCGGAAACCGTTGACGGGCGACAGTCACCGATATATCGTCGAGGTATCGAGATGCTTCGGGGGAAGCATCACGGACGAAAGGTGGTGCGCATCATGCGCGAAGGAAGGCGAAACCGAGGAGAACGCCGCCGCGGGTCGGTGCCCGGCGAGGGAATGCCGGGCGAGGGCTTCGAGAGGCGGTTCGCGTTCGGGCCGTTCGGCCCGCCCGGAGTGCCGCCCGGCGGCCCCGGGATGCCGGGGGCCGGCCCGTTCGGGCACGGCTTCGGCGGGCCGGGGCACTTCCCCGGCCACGGCGGGCACGGCCACGGCGGCCGTGGCCCGCGGGGCGGCGGCTGGGGCCGCGGACCTGGCCGCGGCCGGGGGCGGGGGGGC
>NZ_BAAALD010000112.1:0-23330 GCF_039528095.1 Kitasatospora arboriphila | reverse complement strand
TGATCGGCCTCATGACCCGTCGGCTCACCGGCGAATCCACCCCGACCTGGCGCGGAACCTGACCCCCGAAACCAGGGACGAAACGCCCAGTCACTCGGCAGCGCCTACAACTATGTCACCAAGTGGCTCGGCTTCTCCAGTTACCACGACGCCGGACAGACGATGGCGCTCGCCGCTCACTCGACCGGCAAGTGGGATGATGCCGGGCTTTTCACCTGGGAGGGAGAACAGCTGCGGTGCCGACTGCCTCAGCGGCACCACGCGAAGACCCGGGCAGTCGCCGAGTGGCTCACCACCGCGACGGGCGTCCCGCACGACGAAGGCCGCGATCCCGGCGGACAGATCACCGAGCTGCACCACGAAGTTGCCGGGCTCGCCCAGTCCGCGCTGGAGCGGGCCCTCCTCGGTCTCGTCCGCCGCGCGGTGGACACGACCGGCATCAGGACAGTGTGCCTTGCGGGCGGTACGGCGCTGAACTGCGTCGCAAACCAGAGGATCGCCCGCGAGCTGGACCTCGAAGGTTTCTTCGTCCAGCCTGCCGCGTCGGACGTTGGACAGGCTCTCGGGAACGCCCTCTGGACGTGGCACTGTGTCCTCGTACAGCCGCGGTCGTGGGACATGCGCACAGCCGAGCTCGGCCGCCGTTACTCAACTGCCGAGGTCCGAGGCGCTGTCGGGGACTTCGGCGCCCGGATCCGGATCGAGCCCGCCGCCGACCTCGTCGGCGATGTCGCAGCCAGGCTTGCGCGAGGACAGATCATCGGCTGGTACTGGGGCGGCAGCGAGTACGGGATCAGGGCGCTCGGGCACCGGAGCATCCTGGGCGATCCCAGGCGACCGGAGACCAAGGTCCGCCTGGACCGCGACATCAAGTGCCGAGAGCCATTCCGCCCGTACGCTCCGAGCGTCACCGCCGAGGCGGCGCCCGACTGGTTCGACCTCGTGCCCCGCGAGCTCGCGCCGGGTGCGCCCACCACTTTCATGCTGCAGGCCACGCGTGTGAGGCCCGCCTCCCGGCAGCACATCCCCGCGGTCGTCCACGTCGACGGATCGGCCCGGGTGCACGTGGTGCGCCAGGAGGCCAACCCCGGATACCACGCCCTGCTTCAACGGTTCGGTGCGCTGACCGGCGTCCCCGTCCTTCTTAACACCTCATTCAACGCTGCCGGGAACCCGATCGTGGAGACCCCGGCCGATGCCATCGCCGAGTTCCTCGACATGGGCCTGGACGCCCTCGTCCTCGACGACCTCCTCATCACCCGCCGGTGAACCCTGCACCCCAAGCCGACATCCAGCAGCCACTCCTTGGAGGCGCCATGGAACCCACATTCAGGATCGGAACGGACGGATGCGGTTCGTGCTCCCCGCCGTCCGCTCAGGCCGACCCGCAGGTACTCCTTCCCCTCCCGCGCGTCCGAGCGGCGACCACGGTAGACGCGGACGGCTACGGCCGCGACGGCCTGCCGGTCCTCGGCGACGACAACAGCATCGCGACCACGCAGGTGTACCTCGACGCCGAAGCCCTTCCCCCTGCCCCGGTCCGCCATACCGGACCGCAGGCCGAGACCAACACCCAGCTCCTCTACCTCGGCGGCGGAGCATGGTGCCTCAACAGCGCCCTGCGGCAGGAACAGCTGTACGGCGGTCGCATCCTGCGGGACACCTTCGAGGACATCCAGGCTGGCCGGCAGCCCGCCGACCCTGCTCTCGCCCAGGCGATGCAGACGCACGGCTTCGTCACGGCAGCCGGAGGCCACCCGGAGTCCTTCCACCGGTCGCTGATGCGGCAGGAGGACGCCAAGACGGAGATGGAGGTCTCCTTCACCCTGCTACGCATCCTGCTGACCGATGTCTGCAACCTCTCCTGCTCGTACTGCAAGGTCATCCCCAACGTGCTCGCGCCGCAGGCCGAGCCCACCGACGCCGACCGGCTGGCCGAGGTCATCCAGTTCTTCTTCGCGAACTCCGAGGTCGAGCGCCCGAAGATCATCCACATCACCGGGGGCGAGCCGACGCTCTTCTTCCACCAGGTCCAGCACATCGTCGAGACCGCCGAGCGGGCCGCCCGCCCGGGCGAGAACTTCTGGTTCGTCATCGGCACCAACGCCACGCTGATCCGCGAACGCCAGGCCGCCTTCCTTGCCGAACACGACGTCAAGTGCATCGTCTCCATGGACGGCCCTGCCGACGTACACGACGCCCTCCGCCGCAACCATGGAGGCCGCGGCTCCTGGCGCATGGTCGACGCCGGCGTGCGGCAACTCAAGAAGGCGGGCGCCGAGGTCTCCCTGTCGATGGTGCTCGGACAGCACAACCTCGACCGCTCCGAGGAGATCATCGAGTGGTTCCTCGACACCTACCAGCCCACCGGGCTCGGCGTGAACTTCATGAAGCCGCCTACCCCCGACCAGAAGGACTTCGACCAGCTGGTCGACCCCGACCGCTACGCCGACCGGATGTACGGGATCCACCAGGCCTTCCGCGACCGCGGCCTGTTCCTGGAACTCGTCTACCGGAAGCTCCAGCCGTTCGTGCAGCAGCGCTACCGGTTCCACGACTGCGGGGCAGCCGGTGGCACCAACCTCAACGTCGACGCCAAGGGCAACGTCGGCCCGTGCAAGAGCTTCCTCGTCATGGACCGCCTCGCCATGCGCCAGCTCGACGTCGACGCCTACCGCTCCACCGTCGTCGACAAGTGGCGGAAGCGGTCGCCCATCTACTACACGCACTGCGACGGCTGCCAGGCCCGAGGCATGTGCGGCAACGGCTGCGCCTACGACGCCATGGTCCACACCGGCGACGAGATGGCCATCGACCTGCGCAGCTGCCAGTACACCAGGCGCTTCAACCGGCTCTTCATCGACGACCTGTTCCAGCAGGTCAGGCCCCAAGGTGCGATCAGCGACACCTGGTGGCACCGGCCGAGCCGGACCGAACGGCAGCTGCTCTTCGGAGAGGTCTCGGCCCGGCCGCGGACGCTCTCCTACTCCATCGGACACCAGACGCTGGACTGAGCCGCCGGGGAGACATGCCCACCATACCCGCGACACCCGCGACCGCGCAGCCGACCGGGGACTCCCTGCGGCTGCGCGGTAGCGCCACCGAAGCATTCCGCGACCATCTGCTCCCGGCCATCCGCCGACACCTGCCCGCGATCGAGGACCGGATCGCAGTCGTGATCACCTCTTCCGTCGCGTACGGCGCTGCCGACCGGCACTCCGACCTCGACATGTTCATCATGTTCGAACGCGAGCAGGACTATCTCCGATACGCCGGCCGCCTCGAGCGGCTGATCGACCGCCTCGACCTCGGCACCCTGTACGGCGACGTGTGCGACAAGGGCATGCGGTTCGAGATTGAAAGCCTCCGGCGCGCAGACCTGAGCGCCCTCTTCCACCACCCCGAGCGACGGCCGAACTGGCACCGGCAGAGCGAGTGGCTCCTCACCTGGTTCCTCGACGCCCGGCCCATCCACGACCCGGCCGGGATCCACGCAAGGCTGCTGCGCCGCGCCGGACACTGGCCGGCCGATGTCCTGCAGGCCCGCAAGGACGATGCACGCACCCGGATCGTCACATGGGGCGAGACCGCCCGCCGCCTCGCCGACCGGCAGGGGCCGGTCTACGAAACCGTCCGCAGCGCATTCAGGGCCGCCACCGCGTCACTGGAACTCGCCTACCTGGACGCGGGCCGCTACGCACCGCACCCCAAGTGGCGCAGCACCTACGCCGAGGCCATGCTGCGCACCGATCGGCAGGCGTCGACCACGCTCGACGCCCACCGGAGGCTCGCCGACCACCTCGCCCTGGCCCGGTGGACCGTTCGCGGCCTGGACGCCGCTCTGCGCCAGCACTGCGCGTCGCACGGCCTCAGCGAGCCGGAGCCGGCCTGCGGCGGCTGGGCATCCGAACTGGCGGCCCACGCAGCGCCCTACACGGACGACCACAGCACGATGTGGGTCGCCGAGAGCCGGGCGCCCGGCGAAGCGTTCCACGTCGCTGCTCGCGAAGCGGCCAGGGCCGGTGAGGTCGTCTATCTCGCCTCGGAGCTCGGCTCCGACCGCATCGTGAGCAGGACCTATGACGGGGTGATGCGGACTGCCGAGCCGTTCCGGTGGCTGGCAGACCTCGCCAAACGGGACGTCGGGCCGCCTGGGATCCACGTGCAGAAGCGCAGGTGGCGGTTCATCAACTTCATCATCTGGCGAAAGCTGCGAGTTGTCGACAAGGCCGCCAAACGCGGCCAGGCCTTCACGTGCCGCTGGTACCAGTTCCAGGTGATCGACCATCTGCTCGAAGCCCTGGCCATGCTGGAGGATGAGCACCTCCCTCCCTTGCACCGCTACGGATCTCCGGGCCTGGCCTCCCTGAAGGCGCCGCTGTTCACCGACATCGCCTTGCTGCCGACATCCGCACTGGTTGGCGACGTTCAGAACTTCCTTGCCTGGGGGTGGAGGGAGTTCGAGGGGCTCCAGCACACGCTGGTGAAGCACGGGCTCCTGCCTCGTGAGGCGGCGCAGGATCCGCTGGCCACGCAGTGGGAGATCCAGTACTGGAAGTACGAGAACCTCTTCAGCTGACCTCGACCGAGAGGAGCCGCACGTCGTGAAACGGGTTGCCATCCTCGGATCGCCGATCGGCGGGGCGTTGTCGCCGGTGATCCACCGGGCCGCGTACCGGGCGCTCGGCCTCGACTGGACCTATGAGGCGATCGAATGCAGCCCCGGGATGCTCGCCGGCTTCCTCGCCGCGCTGGACCACAGCTGGGGCGGCCTGTCCCTCACCATGCCGCTGAAACGTACCGCGCTGCCGCTGCTCGACGAGCTGACTCCGGTTGCACGCGACGTCGGTGCGGTGAACACCGTCATTGTGAAGGACGGGCGCAAGGTCGGTGACAACACCGACGTGCACGGCATGGCTGAAGCCCTCCGCGGGTTCGGGGCCGAGCGGCCTGCCACGGCGACCGTTCTCGGGGCAGGTGCCACATCGGCGACAGCACTGGCGGTGCTCCGGACACTCGGCTGCCCCGAGGCGACCGTTGTTGCACGGACTCACCGCCGAGCCGGTCCGCTGCTGGAGGCTGCTGCGCGCCTGGGCATCTCCGTCATGCTCAGGCCGTGGGATGAGGCCTCGCGGTACCTGGGCGCGGATCTGGTGGTCTCGGCTCTGCCACCCGGGGCCGCAGACGAACTGGCGTGCAGCCTGTTGCCCGCGCCCAGGACGCTGCTCGATGTGCTCTATCTGCCCTGGCCCACGCCTCTCGCGAGGGCCGCAGCCGACGAGGGCGCACAGGTCATCGGAGGGCTGCCCATGCTGCTGCACCAGGCGGCACGTCAGGTCGTCCTTCAGACCGGGTGCCGCGAGGCCCCGATCGAGGCGATGAGTGCTGCCGCGGTGGCGCTCCTCGGAACGCCGACCCCATGATCTGATGATCAATCAATCACTCGGATTTGCATGGGCGGTGGTTGATATTGGCACCGCCGAACCGATGCCAGGTCACTACAATGACCAGGGTGATTGATCTGAAAGCCGCTCGGAAAGAGCCCGACTACTTCCGCGCTGCCCTCGCCCGGCGAGGCGCGGCTCAGGACTTCGACGACCTTCTCGCGGTCGACGCGTCCTGGCGTGAACTCGTGGACCAAGTCGACCGGCTTCGATCTCAGAAGCGCCCCAAGGGCGCACCGACGGCGGAGCAGATCGAAGAGCTGAAGCGGCTCAAGGAAGAGCTGCGAGTGGCGGAAGAGGCACTGGATACGGCCGCCGCCCACCGTCGGCAGCTCCTCGACACGATTCCGAACCTCCCGCATCCGACCGCACCCGCCGGGGGCGAGGACGAGGGCGAAGTCGTCCGGACCTGGGGCGAGATCCCGGTCTTCCCGTTCACCCCCAAGGACCACCTCGAACTGGCCTCGCGCACAGGGTGGGTGGACATGAAGCGCGGCGCCAGGCTGTCGGGGGCGCGCTTCGCCTACCGGGTCGGTGACGTGGCTCTGGCCGAACAGGCGCTGTACCGCTTCGTGCTGGACAGGGTTATCAGCAAGGGATTCACGTACCTCCTGCCCCCCGTGCTGGTCAACGAGCGCTCCATGTACGGCACCGGCTACCTGCCCACCGACGAGAGCAACCTCTACCGCCTCGACAAGGACGAGCTGTACCTCAGCGGCACCTCCGAGGTCGCGCTCGGCGGCTTCCACATGGACGAGCGTCTGGAGGCGCACGAGCTTCCGGCCCGCTACACCGCCTTCTCGACGAACTTCCGCCGCGAGGCGGGTTCGGCCGGCAAGGACACCCGAGGGATGTTCCGGGTCCACCAATTCGACAAGGTCGAGATGTTCGTCTTCTGCCTCCCCGAGCAGTCGGAGCAGATCCACGACGAGATCCTGGCGTACGAGGAGGAGATCGTTCAGGCTCTCGGCCTGCCGTACAGGGTCGTCAACATCGCCGTCGGCGACCTGGGCAACCCGGCGGCGAAGAAGTACGACATCGAGGCCTGGTTCCCCTCCCAGGAGCGGTACCGCGAGGTGACTTCCTGCTCCAACACCACCGACTACCAGGCCCGTCGGCTCAACACCCGCGTACGCCGTGAGAGCGGCACCGAGTTCCTGCACACGGTCAACGGCACCGGCATCACGGCGAGGGCCCTGCTCGCGGTGATGGAGAACTTCCAGAATGAGCACGGTGTCGTCGCGGTCCCGGAGGTGCTCCAGCAGTACGGGGCGCCGGCCACGCTCGGCAAGAGGGGCTGACCGGTCCGGAGCAGTATGCGCAAACCGTCCGCCCGAGCGTGTCAGCTCGGGCGGACGGGGGCCGGGCCGAGCTCGGCCTCCAGGTCGTCCAGGAAGGCGTGTGCGTATGCCCGGCGCGCGGCAGCCATCCGTCTGCCTGCCGGTGTGCGGAAGACCGGCCGGTCGATGAAGTATCTGGCGCGCTCGATGGTCTCCTCGTAGTGCTGCCCCCGTGCGCCGCCCGTTGTGAAAGCCTTGGCGATGCCGAAGGCACCCACGGCCTCAAGGTAGTTGGCGTCATGAACCAGCTGCTCTTCGATGAGTGCGGGGCCGTCCAAGTGGCGCCTCAGGCCGACGAATGCCTGGCTGATCTCCCCCGGTTGCCACCCGAGCGAGCCGAGAAACGCGGCCGTGTCCTCTCGGAACCCAGCGTGGTCGAGGCACGGGACAAGCCCGTGGTAGCAGGCGAGGAAGTACAGCAGGTCGAGCCGGTGCTCCTCCCCGTCGCGCAGCAGCTCGAGGCGTGCCAGTATCCGTCGAATGTGCGTGAAGTCGTGAGCAGGGTCCTTGGTGGCGTAATAGGGCTCGGCCTGGCTGACGTACGGCTCTTGGCGGTACCGCCTTGCCACGTCCGAGGGGGAAGCGGTCATCTTGATCTCCCAGGACGCGGAGGAAGCGGGCGGGCATTGCTCGACTCGTGTCGTCGGGCCGAGCAAGAGACTGGCTTCCATCTGACAAGACCGCCGGTGGGAGGGCATCGGGCGCGAGCCGACCGGGTGAACGCTGTAATGCCGCATGGTGGCATGGACCGGTCGCATCAGTTCCTTGATCGTGCCTATTCAGGTTGACGGCTATGGCAGTCTGGACTCAGCGGAGTCATTCGATCACGTACCGTTGGGGGGTGGGCGTGGAGAGTCTGCGGCAGCGCTGCACGGGTTGCGGCGCGACCCTGAGCCGCTACAACGCGCAGCGTCAATGTGCAGCGTGTGGGCGCGGAGCGACGGCGAAGGTGGATGCGACCTTCTGGGAGCTGCCTGAGGTGGTGGCCGCCTTACAGCGCTGGGACTTGGGAGCGGTCGTCCGCTTCTACCGGCGGCACACCGGGCTATCCCAGGCTGCGGTGGCGCGTCTCGTCAGCATCGACCAGGCGGAAGTCAGCAGACTGGAGAACGGAAAGAAGGCGATCCGCGACCGGCACCAACTGCGGCAGTGGGCCGTTGGCCTCGGGATCCCCGATCAACTGATCCTGGCGTTGCCGACCCCCTCGCCGGACCAGAGCGCTTCTGGAGGAGGACGCACCTCGTCGGCGGCGCTGGGGCTGGACGATCCGGCTACGATCGCACATCAGCTGAGCGCGATCACCACGGTGAACGTGGAGCCTGCGGACCTGGCACGGCTCGAGCAGGCCGTCGAAGCCCTCGTGTCGTCCTACGAGGCGAGCGGACCGCAGGCCCTCGCCCCGGTGGGCTCGCAGCTGCGAGCGGCGCTGCACGACCTGCTGGCGGGGCGCCAGCATCCACGGCAGCGGCAAGCCCTGTATGTCCTCGCCGCTCGCGCGGCCGGGCTTCTCGGGTACATGGCGGTCAATGCCGGCCGCCCGGCTTCGGCCAAGGCGTACTGCGCCGAGGCTTACCAGCTGGCCGAGGCGGTCCAGGATGTTGATCTGATGGCGTGGGTCCGGGGGACGCAGTCCCTGGAGGCGTACTACGCGGGCCGGTACCTGGAGGCGTACGACCTGGCGGACGCCGGTGTCCGCCTCGCGCCCGACAATCCCCAGGCGATCCGGCTCCTGGTCAACGGGCAAGCGCGCGCCCTCGGGAAGATCAACGACAGGCGGGGTGCCGAGCGTGCCGTGGGACGGGCGCTCGCACTGGCCGAACGGGTCGGGACGCCGCCGGGCCTGACCCCCTGCATCTCCTTCGAGCCTTACGGCCTGGCGCGGACCCTGGCGAATGCGACAACGGTGTATCTCGCGCTCGGCGATGCTCCGAAGGTCCTCGGCTATGCCGAGCAGATCGACCACCACGTTCACGAGGCCGACTCGGCCTGGAGCCGCGCTCTCGTCACTCTCGACGTCGCGGCTTCATATCTGCAGCGTTCGAAGCCGGAGGTCGAACGGGCGATGGAACTCGGAAGGGAGGCTCTTCGGTCCGGGGAGACGAACCCGATCCGCTCCGTCGTTCAGCGAGCCCACGAACTCCGTTCACTCGCCGAGCCCTGGTCGCGCCTTGACGCCGTAGCCGAATATGGTACGGAACTCGCACAGTGGAGGGCCGAGAAGGCCGCCTACATTGTCGAGGCAATGCCCTCCGCCTCCGCCGCCCGCATCCCGTAGACCAAGAGGGGCTCGATGCACCCGAGTGCGCCCGCTGCGGCCTCCGCTTTCCCTGCCGAGCAGCCGTCCTCGCTCACCGACGCGCAGGTCATCGCGGCTCACGACTGGAAGGCCTTTTCCGAGGTGGCCACGATGGTCAATCACTGGGACCGTCCGGGGTGGACGGCCGACCGGCGGCGCCTCTACTGGTTCATCGCGGCGGACGATGCTCCGGCCGTGCATACACTCGCGGCCCGCTGCCAGCAGCATTTGTCCAGACCGGAGCTGGATCTCACACCCCCTGATGGTCTGCACATCACCCTGAGCCGTGCCGCAGTCGCCCGCGACAGCGACGTTGAGCCCCTGGCGGCTGCTGCCCGGGAACGTTGTGCGGAGCTGGACCCCTTCACGCTCCAGGTCCTCCCCCTCACGGGCTCGAGAGGCGCGGTGCGCTTCAGCCTCGCACCCTGGACTCCGATCCTGGGCCTGTCCGACACGCTGGCCGAGGCCGGCGCTGCTGTCGGCGCGCACACGAGCAAAGCCGCGGACAGGCTCAGGCCCCATCTCGGCATCGGCTACTGCAATCAGGAGGTGCCTGCCGAACCGCTTCGAGAGGTGATCGCAGGCCTGCGGGATCTCGAACCTGCCGAACTCGCGGTACGCAGTGTCGAATTGGTCGAGCTTCGCAGGGAAGAACGCCGCTACCGCTGGACCACTCTTGAGCGAATCCGCCTCGGCGGCTGTTCCAGAAGAGTGCTGCCTCCACCGACAAGTCTGTGCTGATCGGCCACGGCGGGGGGATTGCGTGCCTGCTCCTGCGGCTCACCGGCAGCGGCTTCGACCGGTACCCCGACTACGTTCCGGGATCGGCCGCTGTCACCCTCGTAGAGGTGGAAGCGGAACGGCTGGCGGTCAAGTTCATCAACGCCTCACCCGGTGAATTCGGCAGGAGCGTCCGGTCCCGCCTTGCATGAGGTGCGGGACCGGACGCAGGCCGGTTGATCAGGCAGTGCCGGGCTGGCCGCCGAACCGGGCGGTCCAGACCTCCAGATCCTCGTCGGTGATCTTGGCGAAGAGAACGGGCGGGACGGTGAATGCGGTGCCGGCGGGTACCAGGTCCAGTTCCTGCGCCTCCTGGGCGGTCACCCAGGTCCGTGTGTCGGTGAGGGCGAAGGACTGGCGCATGGCCTTGGCCGCGCCGGGAATGAACGGCTCCGAGACGACTGCGTACAGGTAGATCAGGTTCATCGCCGTACGCAGGGTCAGCGCGGCCGCCTCCGGGTCGGTCTTCACCTGGAGCCAGGGCGCCTTCTCGTCCAGGTAGGCGTTGCCGGCGCTCCACAGGGCGCGCAGGCTCTGGGCGGCCTTGCGGAAGTTGAGTGCGTCCAGGTTTGCCTCGTACTCGGCGAGCAGACCGGCGATCTGACCGCCGAGGCGCTGCTCGGCCTCGGCCGGGGCGTGGCCGGCTGGGACGTCGTCGCCGAAGCGCTTGCGGCTGAAGGAGAGCACGCGGTTGACGAAGTTGCCGAGGGTGTCGGCGAGGTCCTTGTTGACCACCGAGGCGAAGAGGTCCCAGGTGAAGCTGGAGTCGTCGGACTCGGGGGCATGGGCCATCAGGAAGTAGCGCCAGTAGTCGGCGGGCAGCAGCTCCAGGGCGACATCGGTGAAGATGCCCAGCTTCTGGCTGGTGGAGAACTTGCCCCCGTAGTACGTCAGCCAGTTGAAGGCCTTGACGTAGTCGACCTTCTTCCACGGCTTGCGCGAACCGAGGATTGTGGCGGGGAACATCACCGTGTGGAACGGGACATTGTCCTTGGCCATGAACTCGGTGTACCGGACAGCGTCGTCGGCCTCGTACCACCACGACTTCCAGTCGCGGACCTCACCGGCAGGGGCGGCGTCCGCCCACTCCTTGGTGGCGCCGATGTACTCGATCGGCGCGTCGAACCAGACGTAGAACACCTTGCCCTCGGCTGCCAGTTCCGGCCACACATCGGCCGGGACGGGCACGCCCCACTCCAGGTCGCGGGTGATCGCGCGGTCCTGCAGGCCCTCGGTCAGCCACTTGCGGGCGATCGAGGACGCGAGGACCGGCCAGTTGTCGCCGTTGGCCGCGATCCACTCCTCGACCTCGAGGGTCAGCTTCGACTGGAGCAGGAAGAGGTGCTTTGTCTCGCGGACCTCCAGGTCCGAGCTGCCGCTGATCGCGGAGCGCGGCTCCACCAGGTCGGTCGGGTCGAGGACGCGGGTGCAGTTCTCGCACTGGTCGCCGCGGGCCTTGTCGTAGCCGCAGTGCGGGCAGGTGCCGACGATGTAGCGGTCGGGCAGAAATCGCCCGTCGGTGTTGGAGTACACCTGGCGGATCGAGCGCTCCTCGATGAACCCGTTGGCGTGGAGCTCGCGGGCGATCTCCTGGGTGATCTCCCGGTTCTGGGGGGAGGAGCTGCGGCCGAAGAAGTCGAAGGACAGCTGGAAGCCGTCGTAGATCGCCTTCTGCTGGTCGTGCGCCTGCGCGCAGAACTCCGCGACCGGCAGGCCGGCCTCCTGTGCTGCCAGCTCCGCCGGGGTGCCGTGCTCATCAGTCGCACAGATGAACAGCACGTCGTGGCCACGCTGGCGCAGGTATCGGGAGTACACATCTGCCGGGAGCATCGACCCGACCATGTTGCCCAGGTGCTTGATCCCGTTGATGTACGGAAGCGCGCTGGTGATCAACTGCCGGGTCATCCTGAGATGCTCCAATATTTCCGGCGGACACCACTTGGGATGCCCGCGGGGCGGGTGTCTGTGGGCCTGATCCGCTTGAGCCCGCAACGCATCCGACGGCACTACGCTGCGTGATGAAGTGATGCTCCTGGCCGGGTGCCATCGTACCGAAACCGGCCGACCGGGCTGTCGCTATATCGCCGTCCGGACGATGGGCGCGCAACGTTCCGTAAAGGCAGACCGGCCGTCCGGGACAGGCGGCCAAGCGAGTCCCGAACGGCCGGACGAATCAGCAGCGGCGCGCGCTGCAGACTGCGGCCATTTTAGTCACCGCGCGGTCGGCTCATGGACAACTCGACCGAGGGTGTCGCCGACGTGGTGGCCGCCTCTTTTGCCGCCGAGCGGATTGCCGGGATCTACGGGCCGCTCCCGATGATTCTGGTTGGACAGGGGGTTGACCGTGCGATGTGCACCGCCCTGGCGGCACGTTCGGCATGCCTGGTGCTGGCGGCAAGCGCTCTGAGCCCCGGTCTCTGCTCCGGCTTCACCCGATAGGCGCCGTTAGCGGGGAGCGGCTGTCCCCCGGTCCTGTGAACGCTCCGTCTCGTTCTTTTGTGAGAGCCGACGGATCGGTACCTCAGTTCCAAGAGGCCTCCGCCGGAACGGTGTTGTGCTTCGGAGCCGAGCGGAAGGGCGGGTGGGATTGTCAGACTTTGCGGCCTTCTGTGTGAATACAGTCGATTTCAGGCAACGGACCCGCTGTGATGGTCGTCTACTCCCGTACCTGAGGCAGGTAGCGGGTTCTTCGTGGGCCAAGGACGAAGGGGAGGGGCTGGGTTGAAGGACACCTGTGTACCGGGAGGGCGCCGGGCGGCTGCGTCCGTGCTGTTGGCGGTTGCGCTGTCGGTCGGCGTTGCCGGGTGTGGGGGACCGGGTGTGCCGAGCGTGGACTCGACGCCTTCGCGGGCGGCGTCCGGGGCGCCGAACACGGGCCCTGGGAAACCGGGTTCTGCGCCGCCGTCCGGGGGCAGCACCGCGCTGGCCGCGCCGCCGGAAGCGCTGGCGGCGTACAGCGCGATGCTGGCGGACGTCACGGCGGTCGCCGAGACCGCGGACTACAGGAACCCGCGGCTGGCATCGCACATGAAGGGCCAGGCGCTCACGTTCTGGACGCAGAACCTGATTGACCAGCACGCGAAGGGGCTGGTCAGCCATGGAAGCCCGGTTTCGAACCCGCAAGTGACCAAGGTGAGTCCGGCCGACCACCCGGATCGGGTCGAAGTGTCCGACTGCCTGGATGGAACTCATTGGCTGAAGTACAAGCGGGACGGGGGCCTCGCCGACGACGTGCCGGGCGGCAGGCACATCTCGGCGACGGCGATCGTCCGGCAGCCGGACGGCTCGTGGCTGGTCGAGCAGCAGTTGATCGGGGCTGTCGGTTCATGCTGAGGCACCTCGGCCGAATGCTGGTGGTGAGTCTCCTGCTCGGGGGTCCTTTCGGCTGTGCCGCTGGTGCAGCGGCCGACGACACCATGGGCACCACCGGGTCAGCGGCCTGCTTCCAAGGCCATTGCGACCTCTCGGCTGCTATCGGGGCGAGCACTCCAGGCAAGCCCGGCAGTGCTTCTGGCGGCTTCTCCGGATCGGGCGGCGGCAAGCCGGTGTGCGTGAGCGTGCCGCGGTCCGAGGTGGTGACGACGTCGGACGGGCATACCGGGCAGTGGTACCTCCTGGACTGCGGCGGGACGCTGCCGCAGGGGAGCCTGGGGAACAGCCCGATCACGGGCGCGCCGCTGTGGGCGGAGATCGCCGGCGGCGGAACGTCGGCGCCGGCTGTGGATCCGGCGGTGCTGGCTGCGGAGGCGGTCTCGCGGCTGGAGCTGCCGAAGCCGGTGGTGCGGATGTCGCCGGTGGAGACGGCCCGGCAGGTGGTGGGGGTGCCGTCGTGGCTGTGGGTGGAGCAGTCGTCGTGGAAGCCGGTGCGTTCGACGGCGGAGGTGCCGGGCGTCGTGGTCGAGGCCGTGGCGGTGCCGGTGTCCTCCGTATGGGACCTGGGGGACGGGTCGCGTCCGGTTGAGTGCCGCGGGCCGGGGACGCCGTTCCGGCCGGGCGGTGACGACAGCGCGGCCTCGCCGGACTGCGGACACGTCTTCGCCCGCCCGTCGGCCGGGTCTGAGGGAGGGGTATTCAAAGCGGCTGTGACCACGCACTGGTCGGTGACGTGGTCGGGTGCCGGCCGTGGAGGGACGTTCCCGGACCTGGTGGCCCGAACAGAACTGCCGGTGCGGGTGGCGGAGATCCAGAGCCTGGTGAAGGGCGGTTCGGGCCGGTAGGCGCCGGAAGCGGGGATTTCGCAGTGGGCGAGGAAAGGTGCGCAGGTGGCATTGGTGAAGACGGGGATCCCTTCCTCCCGGGAGGCCGCCCCGGTGGCCCCGGGGCAGGGAGGCGGCCGGGCGCAGGAGCCTGGCCCGGGTGCGGCGGCGCGGCGCAGGGACCGGCGGCGGGTAGTGGCGGGTCTCGCCGTCATGGCGGCATGCGCGCTGCTCTTCGCCGGTGTCGCGGTCGCCTCCGGACAGCGGGTGCAGGTACTGGCGCTCGCAAGGCCCGTGGCCGTCGGCCAGGTGCTGTCGGATGCGGACCTGAAGGAGGTGCTCGGTGCCGAGCGCGAAGGGCTGCCGGTCGTCGAGGCGGACCGGCGCGCCTCGGTGGTCGGGCGAAGGGCTGCGACGTCGCTGCCTGCGGGCACGCAGCTGGTGGACGCGATGCTCGGCGGGATGCCCGCACCGGCGGGCAGCGTGGTGATGGCGCTGGCGCTGAAGGAGGGCCAGTACCCGCCGGGGACCGGCCCGGGTGCGCAGGTGGCGCTGTTCGAGGCGAAGCCGCAGTCGGAGGGTGCCGGAGGCGGTGCGGAGCTGGCGCGGGGGACGGTTCTGGAGGTGGTTCCGGCCTCCGGTTCCGCTGCCGGGGCGGTGCTGACGGTCCGGGTGCCGGAAGGAAGGGCGGCGGCGGTGGCCGCGGGCGGTCAGGAGCTGGTGGCCGCGGAGCTTCCGGCCGCTGCGGCAGAAGGGGGCGCGGGCTGATGGCACTGGTCGCGGTAGCAGGAGTGAAGGGCTCGCCCGGTACGAGCACGGCAGCCCTGGCCCTCGCCGGGGCGTGGCCGAAGCCGGCCTCCGGCGGACCCGGTACGCCCGTGGTGGTCGAGGCCGATCCGGCGGGCGGGGACTGGCATCTCGGCTTCGGCCTGCCCGGCGAGGCCGGACTGGTCCGGCTGGCAGCAGCCTCCCGGCGGCGGACCCTGGACCTGGCGCTGCTGCACGAGCACGCCGTCCGCATCCCCGGCGGCGCCGTGGCGGTCACCGCGCCGGAGCAGCCCGAGCAGTGCGCGGCGGCGCTGGGCGCGCTCGCGCCGGAGTGGGCCGATGCGGAAACCGGCGGCACTCTCGTCGTGGCGGACTGCGGCCGCCTCGCCGGGCCGGCCGCCGGGCAGAAGGAGCTGCTCTCGGCCGCGGATCTGGTGCTGCTGGTGTGCCGGGGCGCAGTCGGTTCGCTGGCGCACGCGGCCACCGCCGCGGACCGGCTCCGGACGGCCGGGCGGCCCGTGGTCGCGGTGGTGGTCGGCGACAGCGCCTGGAGCCCCGGTGAGATCGCCGAGACGCTCGGTGCGGCCGCCTGCCGGGCGGTGCCGCACGACGCCGAGTCGGTGGCGCTGCTGCACGGTGCCCCGCTGAAGCGCTGGCGCCGGTGGCGGCGCGGCCCCTACACGCTGATGCCGGAGGCCCGGGGGCTCGCGCTGGAGCTTTCACGGATGCTGCCGCCACCGCTCGCGGAGGCACAGAAGGATACGGACACGGCACCGCCCGTCGAGGCGGACACCGGACTGGCCGCACGGCTGGGGAGGGCGACATGACGACTGCAACGGGATACGCATCCGCTCATCCGGCCGGCCTGGAGCAGGAACTGGCCGAGCGGCTGCGCACGGTGGTCTCCGGCCGGCTGCTCGCCCACACCCAGGAAGCCGAGGCCGACGGCAGGGTGCTGACCCCCGCGCAGCACCGCGCCGCGGGGGAGCGGCTGCTCGGCAAGGCACTGGAACGGCTGACCGCCGAGCGGCTGCGCGCGGGCCTGCCGGTCCTCGACAGGCAGGCCGAGACCCGGCTGGTGCGGGCCGTGCACGACACCCTGTTCGGACTCGGCGGCCTCCAGCGGCTGCTGGACGACGACCAGGTGGAGAACATCGACGCCAACGGCTGCGACACGGTGTTCGTCCGCTACGCCGACGGCCGCAAGGAGCAGGCCGCCCCGATCGCAGCCAGCGACGAGGAACTGGTGCAGCTGATCCGCACCCTCGCCGCGCGCGGCGGTACGGAGGAGCGCCGCTTCGACCGGGCGGTACCCCGTCTCAACCTCCAGCTCCCGGACGGATCACGGATGTTCGCGGTGATGGCGGTCTCCGGCCGCGTCTCGCTGTCGGTCCGCCGCCACCGCCACCCGCGCGCTACCCTGCGCGAGCTGCGCCGGCTGGAGGTGTTCGGCCCGGAGGTGGAGGAGCTGCTGCGCGCGCTCGTCCTCGCCCGGAAGAACATCATCGTCGCCGGGGGCACCAACATGGGCAAGACCACCCTGCTGCGCGCCCTGGCCTCCGAAATCCCGCCGCACGAGCGGCTGGTGACCATCGAGGACACGTACGAGCTGGGCCTGCACCTGGACGGCCTGCACCCGGACGTCGTCCCGATGCAGGCACGTGAGGCGAACATCGAGGGCGAAGGCGCCATCGACCAGGCCGAGCTGGTGCGCTGGGGCCTGCGCATGGCCCCGGACCGGGTGATCGTCGGCGAGATCCGCGGCGCCGAGGTCGTCCCGATGTGCAATGCCATGTCGCAGGGCAACGACGGCTCCCTGTCCACCATCCACGCCTCCACCTCGCGCGGGGTCTTCACCAAGCTCGCCGCGTACGCGGTCCAGGCGCCCGAACGGCTGTCGCTGGAGGCCACCAACCTCCTGGTCGCCTCGGCCGTCCACTTCGTGGTGCACCTCGCCCGCGACGCGCAGGGCCGACGAGCCGTCTCCTCGATCCGGGAGATCGTGGACGCCGACGGCGCGCAGCTGGTCTCGAACGAGGTCTACCGGCCCGGTCCGGACCGGCGCGCCGAAGCCGCCTACCCGCTGCGGGCGCAGACCCTGGAAGACCTCGCCGCGGCCGGGTACCGGCCGCCCGTGCAGGGCGGGTGGGACGCATGAGCCCGATCGTCCTCGTCCTCGGAGCGGGGTTCGGAGCTGGGGCGTGGCTGCTCGGCACCGGTCTGCGGCCCGCCGTCCCCGCCCCCGGCTCCCCGGAGAGCAGGCTGGAGCGCTGGTGGCGGGCCCACCGGCCCGCCCGGCCCGGGTGCCGGATCACCCTGGCTGCCGCAGCGGCCGTTGCAGCCCTTGCCTTCACCGGATGGCCCGCGGCCGTGCCCGCCGCAGCGCTCGGCACCTGGTTCCTGCCCGCCCTGCTCGGCCGGGACCGCACCCATGGGCAGGCGATCGCCCGGATCGAGGCCATCGCGGCCTGGACCGAGCAGCTCCGCGACACCCTGGCCGCAGCAGCCGGCCTGGAGCAGGCACTGCTCGCCACCGCCGAGACCGCTCCGGCTGCGATCCGCCCGCAGATCGCGGCCTGCGCACACCGCATCCGGCGCGGCGCCCGCCTGACCGAGGCCCTCGCCCTGCTGGCCGCCGACCTCGCCGACCCGCTCGGCGACCTCGTCGTCATCGCGCTCACCGGTGCGGACGGCCGACAGAGCGGCCGGCTCGGCGACATGCTCGCCGGGCTTGCCGCCTCCGCCCGCGAACAGGCCCAGATGCGCTCCCGTACGGCCTCCTCCCGCGCACGGGTGCGCACCAGCGTCCGCATCGTCACCGGCACCACCCTGGCCATGGCGCTCGCCCTGGTCCTCCTCAACCGGCCCTACCTGCAGCCCTTCGACTCCGCCACCGGACAGCTCGTACTGCTCCTCATCGCGGGCCTGTTCGGTGCAGCCTTCGCCTGGCTGGGCCGGATCGCCCGTTTCACCGAACCGGCCCGCCTGCTCGCCGCCCGCCGCGGAGAGGAGGCCGCGTGATCGCACTCCTGCTGGGCGGCGGCTTCGGCGCCGGGGCATGGCTGTGGTGGACCGGCCTGCGCCCGCCCAGGCCCACCCTCGCCGAAGCCCTCAACCGGCGTGCCGCACCCGTCCGTCCGCGCCGCGCACCCCTGCCCCGGGGCGCCGGGTGGGCCGCCCGCGCCGGGGCGCCGCTCGTCCCCGCGCTGCTGCTCTGCCGCCTGCCGGGCACCCGCCTCGCCGCCGACCTCCGCACCCTCGGCATCCCCGCCGAACGCCACCTCGCAGAGAAGGCCGGCGCGGCAATGGCAGGACTCCTCATCCCCTGGGGACCAGCCCTGCTCACGGCGGCAGCGGGCAGCACCGGCTTCGCCTTCCCCGCGTGGACGGCGCTGCTGCTCGCCGCCCTGCTGTTCTGCACCCCGGACCTGGCCGTCCGCCGCAAGGCGGAGCGCTACCGCGCCGAGATGCGCCAGGCCCTGTCCGCCTTCCTCGACCTGGTCGTCGTGGCGCTCTCCGGTGGGGCCGGCGTCGAACAGGCCCTCGCCGACGCCGCATCAGCCGGCCAGGGCCCCGCGTTCACCGCCCTGCGCGGCGCGCTGCGCGAGGCCGAGGTCACCCGCACCGCGCCCTGGGGCCCGCTCGGCCGGCTCGGCGAGCGGACCGGCGTCGCCGAACTCCCCGAACTCGCCGCCACGGTGGCCCTCGCCGGAAGCGAAGGCGCCAAGGTCAAAGCCTCGCTCACCAGCAAGGCCGCCACCCTGCGCGGCCACCTCCTCGCCGAAGCCGAGGCCGAAGCCGCAGGCGCCACCGAGCGGATGAGCCTTCCCGTGGTCACCCTCTTCGCCGGCTTCCTGCTCTTCATCGGCTACCCGGCACTCACCCACGCCCTCACCGGCCTCTGACCCACCGCCATCCCCGCACGACCACCGCAAGGAGCACCGCCAATGCGCACCACCCTGGCCGCCGCCCGTACCACCGCCCGCGCAGCCGCGCTCCTCGCCGCCGCCTGCGTACGCGCCAGGCGCGCCGAACTCCGGAAGCAGCCCGACGGCGGCTACACCACCGAAACCGTCATCATCACCGCCCTCCTCGTCGGCCTCGGCCTCGGCGTCCTCGGCATCATCGCCGCCAAGGTCACCGACAAGGCCAACGGCCTCACCTTCTGAACCCCGCCGCCACCATGGCCCGACTGCCACGACAGCACCGCGACTGCGGCGCTGCCACGAGCGAACTCGTCCTCGCCGCCCCGCTGCTCATGCTGCTCCTGATGGCGATCGTCCAGTTCGCACTCGCCGAACACGCCCACCACATCGCCCAGGCCGCCGCCTCCCGCGCGCTCGCCGCAGCCCGCGCCGACGGCGCCGACGCCGCGGCGGGAGAGCGGGCCGGACGCAGCCTGCTCACCGGAACCGGCACCGGATCACTGCGCAACCCGTCGGTCACCGTCCAGCGGACCGCGACCGGCACCGCCGTCCAGGTGCACGGCCGAGTGGTGCAGGTCCTGCCGTTCGCCAGCTTCGACGTGACCGCGCGGGCAGCCGGTCCGGTCGAACGGCCCACCGTGCCGTGACCGCCGCCGAGGACGGAACAGCCACCGACCCGCCCGTACCGAGGAGGCCCATGCCCAGGCGCGCAGCCGCCGACCCAGCCCGCCGCGACCGGGGCTCCGCCACCACAGAGACGGTGCTCGCCGCACCCCTGCTCATCATGCTGCTGCTGATCGCGGTCGGCGCCGGAAGGATGACCGCCGCACGCCTCGGCGTCGAGGACGCCGCGCACCAGGCCGCCCGGGCCGCATCCCTCGCCCGGACACCCGGCGCCGCCCGGGCAGCCGCCCGGCACGCCGCCGACCAGGCCCTCGCCGGCGCAGGCCTCGCCTGCCAGCAGACGGCGGTCACCGTCGACACCGCCGCTTTCCGCCCCGGCGGACACGTCACCGCGACCGTCAGCTGCACCGCCTCCCTCGCAGGACTGGCCGGAGCACCCCTGCCCGGGCAGCGCCGCCTCAGCCAGGCCTTCACCTCACCCGTCGACACCTACCGCGCCACAGGACCCGCATGACCACCACCCCCGCCGCACACCGCGGGACGGACCGCGGCTCCATCACCGCGTTCGCCGCCGTCACCGTCCTCGGACTGCTCGCCTTTCTGGGCCTCGTCACCGACGGCGGACTCGTCCTCGCCGCCAGGGTCCATGCCTCCGGCCAGGCCGAGGAAGCCGCCCGGGACGGAGCCCGCCGCATCGACCTCGGCCCGCTGCGCCGGGGCGGGCCTGCCCGCCTCCGGCCGGCCGAAGCGCAGAGCGCCGCCCAGTACTACCTCCGGGCCGCAGGAGCGGACGGCGACGCCACCGCCACCGCCGACACCGTGACCGTCACTGTCCGCAGGACACAGCCCATGCAGCTCCTCACTCTGGTCGGAATCAGCAGCCTCACCGTCACCGCCACGGCCAGCGCGCACCCCGTCGAAACCGGCCGCGCATGACCGGTACCCCTCGACGCGCCGGGCAGCTCCTGCGCGGACTCGCCGCAGCAGCCGCCCTTGCCGCCCTGCTCGTCGGCCTTCCTTACGTACTCCTGCACGCCGCCGACCGCTGGCAGCCGCACCACCTGCCCACCGCCGGCGAAGCGGCCGCCTGGCTCCAGAGCCCGTACGACACCGTGGCCGTCCTGCAGATGCTGTACTGCCTCTCCTGGCTGCTGTGGCTCTGGCTCGCGCTCCATATCCTGCACGAAGCCGTCCGCCAGGCGGCCCAGCTCGGCCCGCTGATCCGCAGCGGGCACACCGCCGGGTTCACGGTGCGCCGCACTCTCGCGGGCATCCTCGTCGCAGCGGTCGTACTCGCCGTCGCCGCAGCCGTACGGCCCGCCGACGGGAACTCCGTGCGGTCCCAGCCCGCCGGAGCGCCGGTTGCGGCTGCGGCTGCGCTGGCCGTACCCGGTGGCGCCCCGAACGTGCAGGCGACGGTCCTGAGGCAGGAGGAGGACGGCGCCGACTGGTGCACCGTACTGGCGGGGGACACGCTGTGGGACCTCGCCGAACGGCACCTGGGAGACCCGCTGCGATGGCACGAGATCTACGAGCTCAACGCCCACCGCCCGCAGGACGACGGACAGGAACTCACCGACCCCGACCTCATCTACACGGGCTGGACGCTGCACCTGCCCACCCGGCTGGCCGCCGTGCCGGCACAGCCCCGGCAGCCACAGGCATCCGCAGCTCCGTCATTCCCGCCACCGGACACAGCATCCGGGCCCGCACCCGGTACCCCCGGGGCCGGATCCCCTGCAGCCGAGGCACCTCCGGTCTCCGTCCCCCGCGACCAGGCAGGCATCGAACTTCCCGACAGCGGCGGCTACATCGCTCTCTGCGTTGCTGCGGCCGTCAGCGCAGCTGCCGCCGCCCTCGTCCTGCGCCGCCGCCGCGGCTACCGGCCCGAAGACCTGCTGGCCGGGAGTACCGGCACCGAGACGCGCGACCCCGAGCAGCAGCCGCTCGTCCAGGCCATCCGCCGCACCAGCCGCCCCCACCTTCCGGTGCAGTCCGGGCCCGGCGAGGCGTCGGCAGTCCTCATCGCCAGCAGCGGTACACGGCAGGTCAGCCTGACCGGCCTCCTTGCAGGCTCACCGGTGCCCGCCCTCACCCTTACCGGTCCCGGCGCGGCCGCCACCGCCTGCGCCCTGGTCGCTGGCTTCCTCACCGGACAGGCATCCGGGCGGCTGATCACCAGTCACGGAACCCTGCGCGAACTGGGTATCAGCGATCCGCACAGCACCGGAGCCCTCCTGGTGGCCGAGGATCCGGAAGCCGCTCTTGCAGCCGCCGAAGCACAGCTCGACGAAGATTCGGACGGCGTCGTACTCCTACTCGGAGCCGGCCATGGCGCCGGTCCCCGGCTCGCCGAACTGCTCAACACGCCAGCCCGGTCCGCACAGGCCGTTCTGGTCGCTGCGGCGGATGAGCCCCTGCAGCCTGCGGATGCAGGGGGACCGCTGTACGAGGTCGCAGCCGACGGTACCGCTGTCTGTCTGGACGGCACCACGGTCCGCATGTTCCACCTGCCCGTGAAGGCCGTGGAGATCCTCGCCGCCCTCTTCGAGCAGGCAGAAGAATTCGAAGACGCCCCCGGCCCGGCCGGTCAGGAGGGGCCTGCGCCGCAGAACTCCGGGGGAATTCCGGAAAAGGGTGCGGGAGTCTCCGCCGGGAAATCTCCGGCAGGACCGTCTGATTGCGAGCACACATCAGAAGGTGCGCTGGTGCCGGCCTCCGGTCCGGCCTTCCCGGCGCAGCAGGAAAGACCCGGGAAGAGTGCGGCCGGGCCGGCTGACGAGGACCTGCGGCCGAGGCCCGTCCGGATCAGCGTGCTCGGGCCGCTGCTCGTCCAGGCCCGCGGCACCGCCGTCACCAGAGGCATGGCCGGCTCCGCCGGGGAGCTCCTCGCCTACCTCGCACTCCACCCCGACGGCGCCACCAAGGAAGCAATCCAGGAGGCTCTCTGGCCGGAGCGCCCCGAGGCCAAGCGCACCGAGGCGTTCAACACGGCGAAGAACACCGCGCGCAGCTCTCTGCGAGCCGCGCTGGGCTGCGGCACCTCCGTCAAGTTCATCACCTCCGCCTCCACTACCTGGCGCCTCGACCCGCAGCTCATCAGCACCGACATCGCCGCCTTCCGCACGGCCGTCCGCACCGCCACGACTGCACCGGCTCCCGAGGACCGGCTCGCGGCCTGCCGCACCGCTGCCGACCTGTACACCGGCGAGCTGTGCACAGGCGCCGACTACGCCTGGATCGGCGGGCTGCGTGAGGAGGCGCGGCGGCGCGTCCTCAGCGCACTGAGCACCCTTGCGACGGCAGCCACGGAGCCCGGGCACACCGTCCGCCTGCTCGGCGAGGCACTCTCACATGACCCCTACAACGAGGAGCTCCACCTCCGGCTGGCCCGGCACCACCTCGCGTGCGGAGAGACCGACGAGGTCCGGCGCCTTCTCGGACTCCTCACCGACAGCCTTGCCGATATCGGCGAGCGGCCCACGCCGGCTACCGCCAAAGCCTTCCGCGACCTCCTCCATCCGAGCGCGGCAGCACCCCGGCGGCTCCCGCCGACCGCGGCGGGCCGACGGCCGTGAGCCCGTTCCTGCCCCGTCCCGCGGACGAGGTCGGCCGACCGGCCTGACCAATCGGGTGTCCGACCACGGGTGTCCGGCCATGGGCGTCCAACAGGCTGTCCTGCTCTGAACGGACACCCCGTACGCGGCCGTATCGGCAGGTCAGCGCCCTGATGGAGCGCCGCGGCGGGGCCAGACTCGGTAACCGGGATCTGGTCCAACCCGGTCTCCACGCGCGCGTCGGCCGCCCGGCGCGTGTGTGCTGGTGATCTGCCCGTCCCGCTGCCTGCCGTTGCTGCTCTCCATTTCCGTTTCGGCCTGTGTCCCTGCCGACCGACCCCAGCCCCGGCGGGCGTGTCGGGCCCGCGAAGCGGTGAGCGAGCGCCCGCCCGGGGCCGC
>NZ_BAAALD010000111.1:0-24699 GCF_039528095.1 Kitasatospora arboriphila | reverse complement strand
CGCCCCCACACCCCGGCCCTCCCACCGGGCGGCGCCCGCGCCCGGCGCCGGCACGGGTCGGCGAGCAGCCCGGCGCGCGGGTCGCCGACCGGCCGGGGGGCCGGGCCAGCGACCGCACCGGGGGCCGTTCCGCGGGCCGTCCGGTGGAGCACGCGGTCGCCGAGGAGAGCGGCTACGAGCAGCCGAGCGCGCGCGGCCAGGGCCAGGGCCACCGGGCCGACCACGCGGCCGCCGGCGGGGCCGGGCATCCGGCGCCGGGCGAGCGGCGGCCCGCCGACCCGTCCGGGGACGGCGAGGGCCCTGCGGGTGCGGCGCGGCGCGACCGGGCGGCCCGGACGCTGTCCGGCTCGCGCGATCGCGCCGTAGGGTGAGTGGCGTGAATGACCGTCTGGTGTGGATCGACTGTGAGATGACCGGCCTCGACCTCGACAGGGACGCCCTGATCGAGGTCGCGGTGCTGGTGACCGACTCCGAGCTGAACGTCCTCGGCGAGGGCGTGGACGTGGTGATCCGTCCGCCCGCGGAGGCGCTGGAGAACATGCCGGACGTCGTGCGCGCCATGCACACGGCGTCCGGGCTGCTCGACGAGCTGGCGGACGGCGTGACCCTGGCGGAGGCCGAGGAGCTGGTGCTGGGTTACATCCGGGAGCACGCCCCGGAGGCCGGCAAGACGCCGCTGTGCGGCAACTCGGTGGCGACCGACCGCGGCTTCCTCTCGCGGGACATGCCGGCGCTGGAGGGCCACCTGCACTACCGGATCGTGGACGTGTCCTCGATCAAGGAGCTGGCCCGCCGCTGGTACCCGCGGGCGTACTACAACAGCCCGCAGAAGGGCGGCAACCACCGCGCGCTCGCCGACATCCGCGAGAGCATCGCCGAACTCCAGTACTACCGCGAGGCGGTGTTCGTCCCGCAGCCGGGCCCGGACGGGGACGCGGCGCGGGAGATCGCGGCGAAGTACCAGCGGCCCGTCGACTGACCGCCCGCGCGGCGGGGCGTCCGGCGGGCCGCGGGCCCCGCCGGCCCCCCCGCACCCCGTGCCGCCGCACCCGGGGGCGGGTCCGGCCGGCGGCCCGCCGCGCACCGGCTCCCACCAGAGCATCAGCGCGGGGCCCGGTTCGAAACCCTGGCGCGAGCACCCTCTCGGATCCTGTAGAGTTCTTCCTGTCGGAGCGGGAACGCCCCGAATGATGGTGGGTGTAGCTCAGTTGGTAGAGCACCTGGTTGTGGTCCAGGTGGCCGCGGGTTCGAGTCCCGTCACTCACCCCAAGAGCCGGAGGGCCCGATCTCTTCACGAGATCGGGCCCTCCGGCGTTTCCGCGTGCGGGGCAGCGCGGCGCGGGCCCGGCCTGCGCGGGCGGGGCGGGACACCCCTCCCCCGCGAAGCTACCGACAAGTAACATGACGGCCATGACCACACCCTCGATCGGGCAGCTGCTCGACTCCACCGTCCCCATGGCCCGCACGCTCAAACTGGAGTACCTGGAGACGAGCCCCGAGCGGGCCGTGCTCCGGCTGCCGGACCAGCCGGAGTTCCACAACCACGTGGCCGGCCCGCACGCGGGCGCCATGTTCACGCTGGCCGAGTCGGCGAGCGGCTGCATCGTGCTGGCCGCGTTCTCCGACCAGCTGTCGCGGGCCGTGCCGCTCGCGGTGAAGGCCGAGATCGCCTACAAGAAGCTCGCCATGGGCGAGGTGACCGCCACCGCCACCCTCGGCCGCACGGCCGAGGAGGTCGTCGCGGAGCTGGACAAGGGCGAGCGGCCCGAGTTCCCGGTCACCGTGGAGATCACCCGCGCCGACGGCGCCGTGACCGGCGTGATGACCATCACCTGGACGCTCCGCCCCAACGGCTGAGCCCCGGCAGCCCGGCCGTGACGGCCGGGCAGCACCGGCCGCCCGGCCCGCCCCGAGCCCCTGAAGGGTCCGGACGGCAGGCCGGGCGGCCGGTGCCGTTGCCGAGCGCGGTCCGCGCCGGGCTCAGGCGGAGTCCCGCACCACCAGCTCGGTGGCGAGCACCACCTGCCGCCGTGCGCGGCCCCGTTCGGCGATCTCGTCGAGCAGCAGGCGGGCCATCGTCCGCCCCATCTCCTCGATCGGCTGCCGGACGCTGGTCATCGGCGGGTCGGTGTGCCGGGCCACGATCGAGTCGTCGAAGCCGATCACCGCGACCTGGTCGGGCACCCGGCGGCCCGCCGCGCGCAGCACCTGCATCGCGCCCGCGGCCATCAGGTCGGAGGCGCAGAAGACGCCGTCCAGGTCGGGCCGACGCTCCAGCAGCTCACGCATCGCCAGCCGGCCGCCCTCCTCGGTGAAGTCGGCGAGCCCGACGAGTTCCTCGTCGTAGGGTCGGCCGGCCTGCTCCAGGGCCCGGCGGTAGCCGCCGAGGCGGGCCTGGGCGACCTCCATGTCCAGCGGGCCGGTGATGGTCGCCACCTCGCGGCAGCCGCGGCGCAGCAGGTGCCGGACGGCCATCCGGGCGCCGCCCGCGTTGTCGGCGTGCACGTAGCTCAGCGGTTCCAGGTCGCCGCGGCGGCCGGCCAGCACGGAGGGGATCTCCAGGCTCTCCAGGAGGCTCGGCAGCGGGTCGTCCTGATGCACGGAGACGAGGAGTACGCCGTCCACCCGCTGTGCGGTCAGATAGGCCGAAAGTCGTTCCCGTTCGCGCTGGTTGCGGACCAGGATCAGCAGCAGCTGCATGTCGGTCTCGGCGAGCTCCGCCGAGACGCCGCTGATGATGTCGGAGAAGTAGGGCTCGGAGAAGAGCCGGGTCTCCGCCTCGGGCACCACCAGGGCGACCGAGTCGGTGCGCGAGGTGACCAGGGTGCGGGCGGCCCGGTTGGGCACGTAGCCGAGTTCGGCGATGGCGGCCTGGACGGCCTCGCGGGCCTTGTCGCTCACCCGGGGCGAGCCGTTGATCACCCGGGACACCGTGCCGCGCCCGACCCCGGCCAGCGCGGCCACCTCCTCCAGCGTGGGGCGCGCGGAGCTCCTGCCGCCCGCCCCGGCGCCGCCCACGGGCCCTGCGGGGGGCTGTGCGGTCTGGCTCATCGCTCACCTCTTGGAAGTCCTCATGGCGCCTTGCGGGCCGATTGCTGCTCATTGTGGCCGGTTTCGGCCGCCGGGGAACCCGCGGAACGACCGCGCTCCCCCCGACCGGGCCCGCCGCCCGGTCCGACCGGCCGGCGGGGCCCCGTGCCCGACCGTACGCGGAAGTCCGCGTGGGCCGGAGACCGGTGTCGCCAGGACACCGTTTCGCGACTCCCAGGACACGCTCCGGCAACGGATACGACGTCAGCCCTTGACACCCGACCCCGCGACGAAGGAACCTTCCGGCATGCGCTGTGGGAGCGCTCCCACACTCTAGTGGCGAATCGCCCCCGGCAACAGCGCCCCCACCGCGGTCCGACGGGCACGTCCGGCGGACCACCGGCACCGGTCTCCCGCGGTCGGCACGGCCGCGACCGGCCCGCACGCCCCGGCAACGCCCGGGACACCCGAAACACCCGGGCAACACCCCGGCAGCAGCACCGCACCACCTTCCGAAGCCGCACCGCACCACCCACCGCACCACCCACCGCGCAGCACCACCCGATGCCCCACCCGGAACAAGGAGAACGCCATGCGCAGCACTTCCCGCCCCCGCAGAGCGGCCGTCCTGGCCACCGCCGTCATCGCCTCCTCCGCCCTGCTGCTCACCGCGTGCAGCAGCAGCGGCGACAAGGGCGGGTCGGACGGCGCATCGTCGGCCGCGGGCGAGAAGATCACCCTGACCGTCGGCGACTTCGGCACCTTCGGTTACAAGGAGGCCGGCCTCTACGACGAGTACATGGCCGCCCACCCGAACGTCACCATCAAGGCGGACACCACCCAGGACGGCCAGAAGTACTGGGACGCCCTGACCACGCACCTCGCCTCGGGCAGCGGCCTCTCCGACATCCAGGCCGTCGAGGTCGGCTACATCGCACAGGCCACCGGCACCCTCGGCGACAAGTTCACCGACCTCTCCAAGACCGACGGCGTCAACGCGGGCGCCTGGCTGCCGTGGAAGTCGAAGCAGGCCACCACCGCCAAGGGCTCGCTGATCGGCCTCGGCACCGACATCGGCCCGATGGCCGTCTGCTACCGCAAGGACCTCTTCCAGCAGGCCGGCCTGCCGACCGACCGCACCGAGGTCGCCAAGCTGTGGGCGGGCGACTGGTCGAAGTTCGTCGACGCCGGCAAGCAGTACCAGGCCAAGGCCCCGGCCGGCACCTTCTTCACCGACTCGGCGAGCGGCCTGTTCAACGCCGCGCTCTCGGCCGAGACCCAGCAGTACTCGGACGACTCCGGCAAGCTCGTCTACAAGGACAGCGCCGGCGTCAAGAAGGCCTGGAACGTGGCCGTCAGCGCCTCGCAGGCGAAGATCAGCGCCGGTCTGCGCCAGTTCCAGGACAACTGGAACTCCGCGTTCGCCAACGCCAAGTTCGCCACCGTGGTCTGCCCGTCCTGGATGACCGGCATCATCAGCAAGTACTCCGGCGACTCCGGCAAGGGCAAGTGGGACATCGCCGCCCCGCCGGTCGCCTCCAACTGGGGCGGCGCCTTCCTGACCGTCCCGAAGGCCGGCAAGCACCAGAAGGAGGCCGCGGCGCTCGCCGCCTGGCTGACCGCGCCGGAGCAGCAGGCCAAGGTCTTCACCAAGGTCGGCAACCTGCCCTCGACCACGGCCGGCCTGGAGCTGCCCGCCGTCCAGAGCGCCAAGCTCGACTACTTCGGCGACACCCCGACCGGCCAGATCTTCGCCTCCACCGCGAAGAGCATCCAGCCTGCCCCGATCGGCGAGCAGGACGGCACCGTCAAGACGATCATCACCGACAACGGCATCCTCGACATCGAGGAGCACGGCACCGACCCGGCCAAGGCCTGGACGAACGTCGTGAAGCTGGTCGACGACAAGGTGAACGGCTGACCCACCCGGACCGGCGACCCGCCGGTCCGCCCGCCCGGCCCGCCCCCCCCCCCCCCCCCGGCCGGGCCCCGCGCCCGGCCGGGCACCCGCACCACAGCCGACAGCCACTCCCGGGAAGGACCTACCCAGTGGCCACCTCCATCCGAGCCGCGGCCGAGGACGGCTCGGCGCCGACCACCGCACCCGGCGGCCCCCGCACCCCGGCCGCCCCGCAGCGCTCCGCCTGGCGCTCGCGCCTCTACCGCCTCGACCTCAAGGCGTCGCCGTACGCGTACATCGCGCCGTTCTTCCTCTGCTTCGCCGCGTTCGGCCTGTTCCCGCTGATCTGGACGGGCTGGCTCTCGCTGCACCGCGTCGACCTGCTCAACCAGGACGTCATGGACTGGCGCGGCATCGACAACTACACCCGGCTCTGGGAGACCGACCAGTTCTGGACGGCCCTGCGGAACACCTTCACCATCGGGGTGCTCTCCACCGTCCCGCAGCTGCTGATGGCCCTGGGCCTGGCGCACCTGCTGAACTACCGGATGCGCGGCCGCGGCTTCCTGCGGGTGGCCGTCCTCGCTCCGTACGCGACCTCGATCGCCGCGGCGACCCTGGTCTTCGTCCAGCTGTTCAACCCGGACTACGGGATGATCAACTGGTTGCTCTCCATGGTGGGCATCGACCGCACCGACTGGTACTCGGAGAGCTGGCCGTCCCAGATCGCCATCGCCACCATCGTCGCCTGGCGGTGGACGGGCTACAACGCGCTGATCTACCTGGCCGCCATGCAGGCCGTGCCGAAGGACCTCTACGAGGCCGCGAGCCTGGACGGCGCCTCGCGCTGGCAGCAGTTCACCAAGGTGACCATCCCCTCGATCCGCCCCACCATCCTGTTCACGATCATCGTGTCGACGATCGGCGCCACCCAGCTCTTCGGTGAGCCGCTGCTCTTCGGCGGCGGTGTCGGCGTCAGCGGCGGCTCCGCCCACCAGTACCAGACCCTCGGCCTCTACATGTACGAGCTGGGCTGGCCCAGCCGTCAGCTGGGCCGGGCCTCGGCGGTGGCCTGGACGATGCTGCTGATCCTGCTGCTGATCGGTGCGGTCCAGACCCTGATCGCCCGCCGCAACCGCACCAAGCTGGGAGGCTGAACCATGGCCGTCATCTCCACCGCCCCGCTGCGCCGGCGGCTGCGCCCCGGCGCCGGCGACCAGGACAAGGCCGGCCCGCTGACGTACGCGGTCCTCGCGATCGCCGCCGTGGTCTCGCTCTTCCCGCTGTACTGGACGTTCGTCGCCGCCAGCAACACCGGCGAGCGGGTGGCCCAGTCGCCACCGCCGATGCTGCCCAGCGGCGAGCTCTGGACCAACATCACCACCGCCTGGAACCAGGCGGACATGGGCAAGGCGCTGCTGAACTCCACCGTCGTCGCGGGCTGCGTCTCGCTCTCCACGGTGCTGTTCTCCACCCTCGCCGGCTTCGCCTTCGCCAAGCTGCAGTTCCGCGGCCGCAACGCGCTGCTGACCCTGGTCGTCGCCACCATGACCATCCCGCCGCAGCTCAGCGTGATCCCGCTGTACCGGATCATCACCGACCTGAACTGGGGCAACCAGCTCAAGGCCGTGATCCTGCCCTCGCTGGTGGCCGCGTTCGGCGTCTTCTTCATGCGGCAGTTCCTGCTGGAGGCGCTCCCGCTGGAGCTGATCGAGGCCGCCCGGGTGGACGGCGCGCACAGTCTGCGGATCATCTGGCACGTCGTGCTGCCGATCGCGCGTCCCGCGATGGCCGTGCTGGGCATGCTGGTGTTCGTGCAGTCCTGGAACGACTTCTTCTGGCCGTTCGTGGTGCTCACCCAGCAGAACCCGACCGTCCAGGTCGCGCTGTCCTCCATCGGCGGCGGCAGCGGCCACGACATCAACCAGGCGGTGATCATGACCGGCGCACTGGTGGGGACCCTGCCCCTGCTGCTGATCTTCGCCGTCCTGGGCAAGCACATCGTCGGCGGCATCACGGCCGGCGCGGTGAAGAGCTGACCCGCCGTCCATCCCGTCCCACACCTGACTATGGGAGCGCTCCCGTATGACCGTCACCGATCCGCACACCCCGGCCGACCTCGCGGCCGAGGACCGAGCCGGCGCCTTCCCGCCGGGCTTCGCCTGGGGTGCGGCCACCGCCGCCTACCAGATCGAGGGCGCCGCAGCCGAGGACGGCCGCACCCCCTCGATCTGGGACACCTTCAGCCACACCCCGGGCAAGGTCGCCAACGGCGACACCGGCGACACCGCGGTCGACCACTACCACCGCTTCCGCGAGGACGTCCGGATGATGGCCGACCTCGGACTCACCGCCTACCGGTTCTCGCTCTCCTGGCCGCGCATCCAGCCCACCGGCCGCGGCCCCGCCGTCGAGCGCGGGCTCGACTTCTACCGGGCCCTGGCCGACGAGCTGCTCGCCCACGGCATCACCCCGGTCGCCACCCTCTACCATTGGGACCTCCCGCAGGAGCTGGAGGACGCCGGCGGCTGGCCGAACCGGGAGACCGCGTACCGCTTCGCCGAGTACGCCGGCATCGCCGCCGAGGCCCTCGGCGACCGGATCGGCATCTGGACCACCCTCAACGAGCCCTGGTGCAGCGCCTTCCTCGGCTACGCCTCCGGCGTGCACGCCCCCGGCCGCACCGACCCGGGCGACTCGCTGCGCGCCGCCCACCACCTCAACCTCGGCCACGGCCTCGCCGTCGGCGCCCTGCGCGCCGCGCTGCCCGCCTCCGCCCAGCTGGCCGTCTCGCTCAACCTGCACGCGGTGCGGCCGCACAGCCCGCACCCGGGCGACCTGGAGGCGGCCCGCCGGATCGAGGCGGTCGGCAACCGGATCTGGACGAGCCCGATGTTCAAGGGCCGCTACGACGAGGACCTGCTCGCCGACACCGCCCACCTCGTCGACTGGGACGCCCTGGTGCAGCCCGGCGACCTCGCCGAGATCTCCCGGCCGCTCGACCTGCTCGGCCTCAACTACTACAACCCGACGCTGGTCTCCTCGGTCGAGAACGCCAAGAACCTGCCGCGCCACGACGGGCACGGCGAGAGCTCCTCCTCGCCCTGGCCGGGCGCCGACGACGTCGCCTTCCACCTCGCGCCCGGCGAGGTCACCGCGATGAACTGGCCGATCGACCCGACCGGGCTGTCCGACTCGCTGATCGCGCTGCACCGCGAGTTCGGCCTGCCGCTGATGGTCACCGAGAACGGCGCCGCCTTCGAGGACGAGGTCTCCGCCGACGGCAGCGTCCACGACCCCGAGCGGGCCGCCTACGTCCGGGGCCACCTCGCCGCCGTCTCCGACGCGATCGCCGCCGGCGCCGACGTCCGCGGCTACTTCCTGTGGTCGCTCATGGACAACTTCGAGTGGGCGTACGGCTACGAGAAGCGCTTCGGCATCGTCCACGTCGACTACGACACCCTGGTGCGCACGCCCAAGACCAGCGCCCGCTGGTACTCCGAGGCGATCCGCACCGGCCGCCTGGACCACGGCGTCCCGTCCGCGTGATGACGGTGCGTCACCACGCCGCGTGACTCCGACCGGGTTCGCTCGTTCTCCTCTCACGTGCGACACCGTCACGCGGCACCACCGCGGCCCGACCGCCCCCGCGGCGGACCTCCCCACCGGGACGTCCGCCGACGGGCCGGAAAGCTGGCGGCCGGCGGCGCGATCCTCGCCCAGCTGTGGGGGTTTGGGCTGGGGATCTGCGACGCCGCAGCCGCCGAAGGGCCGGGGCCCGGCCTGATCGACCAGGTCGGCGCCCCGGCTCTCCTCCACCGCCTCGGCGGGGACGCCGTCCCCGTCGTCGAGCAGCAGACCGGACCGGTCGAGGAGGTGCTCCGGGACCGGATCAGGGTGGACGGCCTGCCACTACCGGGACAGGCCGCCACCGTGCCCGACGCCTTCGCCATCGCCGCCGTTCTGCTCCCCGCCGTCCCCCCGTCTCCCCGGGGGGACGGCGGTGCCGTTTCCGCCCCCGCCGCGGCCCCGGACGCCTCCGCCGCCCCCGGCCCCGCCGACCCGTCCGCGCCGCCCGCACCCACCGGGGCCACCCCCGCCGAGGGTGCGGTCCCGGCCCCCCGGCCGGCCGCGGAGCCCGCACCGGCACTGCGACCGGCGGGCGCCCGCGCCCCCGCCGCCCGCGGGACGTCCGCCGACCGGCCCCGGCCCGCCGCCGGCGAGGACGCCTTCGGTGCCGCGCCCGCCGTCCGGGCCGAGGGCGCGGACGCCGTCGCGGTGGCCGTCCCGATCCTGGCGGGGCTGCTGCTCACCGCCCTCGCCACGTACAAGCACCGCGGACTGCCCAGCGGCCACTGACGGCATCCGGGACGCCGTGCCGGCCCGGGTCAGTGGAAGACGCCCGGCGGGGGTGCCGGCGAGGGGACGGCCGAGTCGTCCGTGACCGCGGCGGCCCCCGCGGTGAAGTCCGCCAGGGCACGGCCGTGTTCGACCCGGCCCAGCGCCGCGTCCGAGGCGACCTTGCGGCCCAGCTCCTCCAGCGGCAGCGGCGCCGTCCCGGCCACCAGGATCAGGTTCCCGAACCGGCGGCCGCGCAGCACCGCCGGATCCGCCACCAGGCACACCTCCGGGAACACCGCGAGCAGGGTCGCGGTCTGCGCCCGGGCGAAGGCCAGTGACGAACCGTCGGTGACGTTCACCACCAGGCGCCCGCCGGGGGCGAGCGCCCGGGCGGCCAGCGCGGCGAACTCCACGGTCGCGCAGTGCGCCGGCACCCGCGCACCGGAGAAGACGTCGGCGACCACCAGATCGGCGCCGCCCTCCGGGGCGCGCTCCAGCACCGCCCGGGCGTCCGCGCCGCGCACCTTGATCTGCCAGCCGCGCTCCAGCGGCAGTTCGGTGCGGACGAGCTCGGTCAGCGCGGTGTCGATCTCGGCGACCTGCTGCCGGGAGCGCGGCCGGGTGGCCGCCACGTAGCGGGGCAGGGTGAGGGCGCCGCCGCCCAGATGCAGGACGGTGATCGGGCGGCCGGGCGGGGCGGCGAGGTCGATCAGGTGGCCGATCCGGCGCTGGTACTCGAAGCCGAGGTGGGTCGGGTCGTCCAGGTCGACCAGGGACTGCGGGGCGCCGTCCAGCAGCAGCTGCCAGGCCCGCGGCCGGTCCCGGTCCGGCTTCAGCTCGGCCGTCCCGGAGTCCACCCTCACCGCCAGCGGTCCCTGCCGGTGGCTGCGTCCCTCCGCCCCCGTCGCCTCCGGCACCGCCTCGGCCCTGCCCCTGCCACGTCCCATGCCCCCGATTATCCAGGGGCGCGGGACAGGGCGGTGCACCACGAGGGGCACGGGGAACGGTGCGGATCACAGGGCCCCGACCGTACGCCTTCCCGCAATCGCCGGTGCCCCCGGCGGCCGGCCCGGGCGGGGCCGCCCGCCTCAGAAGGGGCCGAGGCCGCCCGCGGTGAGGGTGCAGGCGGCTTCGCACAGGGCCGACCGCAGCACCCAGGCGTCCGTGGGCCGGGCCAGCGCCTGCGGGCCGGCCGGGGCCATGATCCACCGGGGGTCGGTGGCGGGCAGCAGGACGGCGCCGGGGCTGCAGGAGCTGCCGGGGAGGTGCCAGCCGCGGGCGGTCCCGGCGGGGACGAGGAAGGAGACGGCGGCGCCGCCGCGGCTCTGCAGGACGGCGCCGCAGGCGCCGCGGAGCCGGAGGATGTCGACGGCCTCCAGGCCGTGCCGCACCGAGACGGTGACGGTGTCGTAGCCGGTCCCGGCCGCTGCGCCGGCCGACGGCCGTCCGGCGGACCGGGCGCCCGTGGTGCCGCCCCCGCCGGCCGACCGGGTGCCGTCCGTGCCCTCCGGCAGCAGGGCCGGGGCCACTCCGGCGGGCAGCCCGGGGGCGCTCGGCCGGCGGTGCTGCGGTGCTCGGGCGGCCATTGGGGACCTCCTGTCGTCAGGTCGGACGCCCGGGCCCGCTCGCGTGGGGGACGGGATGCGGGGCGTCCACGTAACAGGACAACGCGGATGGGGCACGCAAAGCCACGGGCGCGTCCGTGGCAAGACATGGCATTTCATGGCAGAACCCGGCACCGCCGAGGGGTTTGTCCGCGTTTGCCCCGTACGGTTCCGCTCACCCGCCGCATCCGTGCGGTGACTGCCGGTACTGTCGTGGCGGCACCGAGCGGACCCCCCACCGGCCCGCAGGCGCGGCGTTCGCCGCGGCGCCACCCTGCACGACTCTCGGAGCGCAGCCATGGCAGCCAGGAGTCCCGGCGGGCCCCGGCCCGAGCCGGCCGTTCCCAACACCGTGATGCGCGAGCTGCGCGGCGACCTCTCCCCGGGGGAGTTCGCCACCGCGGTCCGCCGGGCCGCCCGGGAGATCGGCGAGCACGTGTCCTGCGACGCGCGCTACGTCGGCCGGGTCGAGTCGGGCGAGATCCGCTGCCCCAACTACGCCTACGAGCGGGTGTTCCGGCACATGTGGCCGGGCCGGTCGCTGGCCGACCTGGGCTTCGTGCCGCGGACGTCCGTCCGCGGCCGCCCGGTGGAGGCCGCGGTGCCGGCCGTGTCCGCTCCCGGCGTTCCGCACCACTGCGACGAGGAGAACGACGACGTGCACCGCCGTACGTTCCTGACCGGCGGCCCGACCGCCCTGGCGGCCGCCCTGGGCCTGGACGGCGCCGCTCCGGCCGCCGCCTTCGCCGGGCCGGCCGCCCTGCCCGTGCCCGCGCCCCGCCGGGTGGGTCAGGCCGAGATCGAGGGGGTCGAGCGGGCCGTCCGGGAGATCCGGCTGCTGGACGACGCGCAGGGCGCGGACGCCCTGTTCGAGCGGGCGGGGCAGTCGCTGCGCAGCGCGTACGTCCTGTTGAACGAGGGGACGTACTCGCCCTCGGCGGAGCGCAGGCTGCAGTCGGGCGCCGGTGAACTGGCGATCTCGGTGGGCTGGTTGGCGCACGACTCGAACCGGCTGGCGGACGCCAGGTCGTTCTACTCGGAGGCGCTGGCCACCGCGCGGATGGCGGGGGACGCGGCACTGGAGGCGCACGTGTTCTGCAACAGCGCGTTCCTGGCGCGGGACGCCGGTCGGCCGCGGGAGGCGCTGCGGGCCGCCCAGGCGGGGCAGGCCGCGGCGAAGGGGCTCGGGTCGGCCCGGCTGCTGGCGCTGCTGTCGCTGCGCGAGGCGGGCGGCTGGGCGGTGCTGAGGGACCGTCCGTCCTGCGAGCGGGCACTGGCGCGCGCGTCGGCGCTGTTCGAACGGGGGCCGTCGGAGGCGGACCCGGAGTGGATGTCCTTCTTCGGCGAGGCCGAGCTGGCCGGGCTGGAGGCGCAGTGCTGGTCGGCGCTGGGCGAGTGGGAGGTCGCCGGGCGGCGGGCGGAGCTGGCGATGGCGCTGCAGGAGCCGCAGTTCGTCCGCAACCGGGCGCTGTACACGGCGGAGCTGGCGCACGACCGGCTGGGCCTGGGCGACCTGGCGGGTGCGGCGGGGCACGGCTCGGCGGCGGTGGTGCTGCTCGGCGGTGTCCGCTCGGCGCGGATCCGGGCGATGCTGGCGGGCACCGCCGGACGGCTGCGCGGGCACGGCGCGGTGCCGGAGGTGGCGGAGTTCCTGTCCGCGTACGACGGTGCGGTGGGGGCGGCCTGACGGTCCGTACGGGACGGACCGCCAGGTGCTGCCGTCAGTCGAGGTGGCTGTGGTCGTTCCATATCTCGACGGCGGGCAGGCCGTACTCCCAGGAGAGCACCGAGAGGGCGGCGGTGCCGAGCTTGAAGCGCTGGGCGTTCTCGGGCGCCAGGCCGAGCCAGCGCGCGGTGAGGATGCGCAGCAGGTGGCCGTGGGCGAAGAGCACCACGTCGCAGTCGGCGGCGTGCATGGTGGTGGTCTCGGGGTGGGGGACGCCGTGGGTGCCGTGGAGCTCTTCGAGGAAGCCGTCGACGCGGGCGGCGACCTCGGAGAGCTTCTCGCCGCCGGGGACGCCGTCGCGCCAGATCAGCCAGCCGGGCTGGTCGGTCTCGCGGATGTCGTGGCCGGTGCGGCCCTCGTACTGGCCGTAGTCCCACTCCAGGAGCTCGGGGCGGTCGACGGCGCGGGCGCCGAAGCCGGAGAGTTCGGCGGTCTCGCGGGCGCGGGAGAGCGGGCTGGTGTAGACGACGGCGTCGGTGAGGCCGTTCCAGGGGGCGCGGGCGAGCCGCTTGCCGAGGGCGCGCGCCATCGCGCGGCCCTCCTCGGTGAGGGGCACGTCGGTGCGGCCGGTGTGTTGGCCGGTGGCCGACCATGCGGTCTCGCCGTGGCGGACGAGCACGATGCGGGCGGGCATGGGTGGACTCCTCGCAGCAGGGTTCGCGGCGGCCTGCTCGCCATTGAGGGCCGGGTCACCATGATCCCGCACCCCGCGGCCGCCCGCCGGTGGGGGCTGTTCTGTCGCCCGCTCGCCTCCGGGCCCTCCTGACCCGGCGCCGACGGTCGTCGCTCCGTCGCCGCGCTCCCTCCCTCCTCCCTTTCGGCACCGGCGGGCCCTTCGGCTCGGGGCGGGGCCGGGGCGGGTCGATCCGGAGGTCCCGCCCCCGATTGTCGGTGGCGGATGCAACACTGGGCCGCACCATGAACGTCTCGCTCCTGGGGCAGTCAGAGCCGCTCGCGCAGCGGCTCTCCGAGCTGCGCGGCCGGGCGCCGCAGCGCAGTCTCGACGCCCGCGCCCTCGCCGCGCTCGCCGCCAATCCGGGCTGCCGCCGCCGCTCGCTGCTGGACGCCGCCGGCGTCGACAAGGGCGCCGTCGCCCGGCAGTTGGGGCGGCCGGCCCCGTTCGGCCAGTCCCCCTTCGCGCTCGCCCGCGGCAACGTCTTCGAGGCCCGGCTGAAGGACGACGGCTACGCGGCGCTACTCGAACCGCTCCGCCGCCACCTCGGCCTGCCGGAGGAGAGCGGCACCCCGCTCGCCGTGCCGGACCTGCTGCGCCGCTCCTCGCCGGCCGTGCGGGCGGAGCGCACCCGGGAGGCGCTCGCCGAGGCGGTGGCCGACCCCGCGCTCTGGACGCTGCTGGACCACCCGATGCTCCGGCTGACGGTGGCCGGCAGCCCGGCCCACCTGGAGCCGGACGCGGTGCTGGTGCACGGCGGCCGCTGCACGGTGGTGGAGATCAAGTCCTTCCCGGTGCTGGACGGCTCCGCGGACCCGGCCAAGGTCGGCGCGGCGGCGCGCCAGGCGGCGGTGTACGTGCTGGCGCTGCAGGAGACGGCGGCTGCACTGGCCGGGGTGCCGGCCGAGTCGGACCCGTACCGCGCGCAGGAGCTGCCCGGCAGCCCGTCGACCACGGTGCTGCTGGTCTGCCCGAGGGACTTCTCCAACCGGCCGACCGCGGCCGCGGTGGACGTCCGCCGTGAGCTCGCGACCACCCGGCGCCAGCTGTCCCGGATGACCGGCGTCGGGCAGCTGGTCGCCGCCCTGCCGGAGGGCACCAGCTTCGACCTGGCGCCGGACGAGGGCGGCGCGCCGACCCGGCCGGCCGAGGAGCTGGCGGCCGCGGTGGGCTCCGTCCCGGCCGCGTACAGCCCGGACTGCCTCTCCACCTGTGAGCTGGGCTTCCACTGCCGCGCCCAGGCCCGCTGCTCGGACGTGGTGGAGCAGCTGGGCCGCGGGGTGCGCGGCGAGCTCGGCTCGATCCGCACGGTCGGCGCGGCGCTGGCCGCCGCCGGCGCGGAGCCGGGCGGCCCGGCGGAGGACGCGGAGGCCGACGAGGCGCCCGCCCGGCTGCGGTACGCGGCCGCGCTGCGCGCCGAAGCCCTCGGGCAGGTGGTCCGGTGAGCCGCGCGGGCCGTGCGGGCCGCCGGCGGTGGGCCCGGTGAGCCTGCTCTCCACGCTGGCCCGGCTGCAGGCCGTCCGCAGCGGGCGGGCCGAGCCGCTGGCCACGGTGCGCCACCGCCACGTGTCGGAGCGTCCGATGGTCGTGGTGCCGCTGGCCGCGGCGGGCGAGGCCGGCGCGCCGCTGGCGGTCATGCTGGGCACCGACCGGGCGGCCCCGCGGCTGCACATCGTGCCGCAGCCGCTCAACCGCGACCAGCGCTTCGACTTCCTGGCCCGCTTCGGCGCGGACCTGCTGCCGTACCTGGAGTCCTTCGCCGACGAGGTGGAGCACGTCGAGGGCACCGAGCGGGACGCGGAGACGGGTGAGAGGAATCCGGTGGTGCGGGAGCTGTGCGCCGACGCTCCGCAGCTGATCGTGCCGAACACCGGCTCGGTGCGGCACCTCGCGCTGATCGGTCGCTCCACGCGCTTCCGCCGCACCGCGGAGGACGTCGACCCGGGCCCCTACCCGGCGCCCACCCAGGTGCCGCTGCTGGGCCGCTGGCTGACCCACCTCACCGACCGTGCACAGGTGCCCGGATCCAGCCTGCTGCTGCCGATGACGGCGCTGCTCTCCCGGCACTGGGCGACCGGGCAGAGCCACCTCGAGGACCAGCACCTGGCCGCCCTGCTGGCCTGGCACCTGGCACCGGCCGGGCTGACCGGCGCGGAGGCCGCCGAGCGGGCCGAGAGCGAGCGGGACGTGCACGGGCAGCTGGTGCACCCGCCGGCCGGTCCGGCCACCGACCCGAAGTTCGACGAGCTGGTGCTGGCGCCGGCGATCGTCCGGCACGACGCGGCGCTGGCCGCGGCCCGGGCGGCCGCCCCCGCGGACGCCCGGGCGGAGCTGCTGGTCAAGCGGGCCGCGGAGCAGTTGCACGGGGTGCTGGAGCAGGTGCTGCTGCCCACCTGGGCGGACGTCTGGCAGGGGCTCGACCTGCTGCGGGCGCTGCCGGAGGGCGGGCACGTCGCGGAGCGCTGGGAGGGCGACCGCTGGTCGTACACCGGCCACCGGGACCGGCTGGCCGCCGGCGAGCCGCCGCAGCCGAAGCAGGACGACGCGGTGACGGCCGCCCGCAAGCTGGCCCAGCGCGAGCGCGAGCAGGTCCGGCTGGAGGTGCAGGAGGCGCTGGACGACCCGCTGGCGATGGCCGAGCACCGGCTGACCGGCGAGGCGTTCGCGGGCGAGGTGGTCGCCGTGGTGCCGGAGTACGACACCTCCGGTCGGTCGGCGAAGCCTCGGCCGCTGCTGGTGGTGCACACCGCGGACCGTCCGCACGCGGACGCCGGGCGGGAGGTGCACCGGGTCGGCACGGCGACGCCGCAGCGCGGGGTGGTCGCGGGCTTCGACCCGGACGGGGGCACCGTCACGGTGCGGGTGGTGTCCGGGATGGGCCGGCGCAAGGAGCCGGAGCCGGGCAGTCTGCCGGAGGTCGGCGAGCGGGTGGTGTTCACGCTCTTCGAGCTGACGCCCCGCCAGTCGGCTCCGCTGCCCGATCCGGAGGACACCCCGTGGACGCACGGCGGCCCGCCGGGCGCCGCTCCGATGTCGGCGAACAGTACGGAAGAGTGGGAATGACCGCGGGCATGACTGCCGATCAGGCGCCGGGCGCCGTCGCCGACGCCGCCGTGGCGGCGATCCTGGAGGCCGCGGTGCGGCCGGCACCGGGTGCGCCGCGCGGGGTGGTGGTGGACTCCCCGCCGGGCGCGGGCAAGTCGACGCTGGTGGTCCGCGCGGCGCGCGAGCTGGTGGCCTCCGGCGAGCGGCTGATGATCGTCGCACAGACCAACAGCCAGGTCGACGACCTGGTGGACCGGCTGGCCGCCAAGGGGCCGGACGTCACCATCGGCCGGCTGCACGCGGGCGACTCCCGGCCCGCGCCGGAGGCCCTGCGGCACGGCAACGTGACGGCCTCGGAGAAGGTCGCCGACCTGCTGGAGCACGACGTGGTGGTCTCCACGGCGGCGAAGTGGCAGTGGGTGCGCACCGAGGCGCCGTGGCGGCACGCGATCGTGGACGAGGCGTACCAGATGCGCTCGGACGCACTGCTGGCGGTCGCCCGGCTGTTCGAGCGGGCGCTGTTCGTCGGCGACCCCGGCCAGCTGGACCCGTTCACCGTGGTCGGCACCGACCAGTGGGCCGGGCTGTCGTACGACCCGTCGAGCAGTGCGGTGGTGACGCTGCTCGCGCACAACCCGGCGATCCGGCCGCACCGGCTGCCGGTGTCCTGGCGGCTGCCGGCCTCGGCGGCGCCGCTGATCTCGGCGGCGTTCTACCCGTACACGCCGTTCCGGTCGGGGACGGGGCCGGGCGAGCGGCGGCTGGCGGCCTCCGTCCGGGCGGACGGCACGCCGGTGGACGCGGCGATCGACGAGGCGGTGGAGAGCGGCTGGGCGCTGCTGGAGCTGCCCGCGCGGCACACCGTGCGGACGGACCCGCAGGCGGTGGCGGCGGTGGCGGCGGTCGTCCGGCGGCTGCTGGACCGCGGGCTGACGGCGCACTCCGAGCAGGGGTCCGCCCCGGTCGCGCCGGGCCGGATCGCGGTGGGCACCGCGCACCGGGACCAGGCGGCGGCGGTGCGGCAGGCGCTGGCGGCGCTGGACGTGCCGGTGGACCCGGCGGTCGGGCCGGCGGTGACGGTGGACACCGCGAACCGGCTGCAGGGCCGCGAGTACGACGTCACGGTGGTGCTGCACCCGCTGTCGGGCCGGCCCGACGCGACGGCCTTCCACCTGGAGACCGGCCGGCTGTGCGTGCTGGCCTCGCGGCACCGGCACGCCTGCATCGTGGTGGCCCGGGCCGGCATCGCCGAGCTGCTCGACGAGCACCCCTCGGCGGAGCCGGTGCAGCTGGGGGTGGCGGTGAAGTTCCCGGACGGCTGGGAGGCCAACCACGCCGTGCTGGCGCACCTGGCCTCGCACCGGGTGCCGCTGTCCTGACGGCGGACGCGGAAGGGTCGGGGGCGCACCACAGGTGACACGTGCGCCCCGACCGGGAATAGCGACCTGGTGCACACCGTTCCGCTACCGGCCGCCGCCGCGCGACAATGGACGACGGCCCTTTCCTGTCACCGGCGTCTCCGGAGGTGTCCGTCCATGCCCGATCCCCATGCACAGGCGTCCGACCAGAGCGGGGTCCCCGCGCAGGCCGCCCCGGGCCCGGGCACCCCTCCCGCACGCCGGCTGCGGCCGGCCCAGCTGCTCTTCGAGCCGCAGGCCGACGAGCCCGAGCAGGAGCGGTTCTTCGATCTGGAGTCCATCGAGGACCCGGCCGAACTGCTGCGCCGATCGACCGAGTTGGCCCTGGCCTTCCGGGCCGCCGCGGAGCGCGCCACCGACTTCCAGGCGATCGCCGCCGCGCAGCTCGCCGACACCCGCCGCTTCGACGCGCTGAGCCCGGCGGAGATCGCCGCCCGCGCGGACTGGACGCCCGACTACGCGGTGCGGATGGTCGAGTACGGCCGCGGCCTGCAGAAGCAGCGCAGCGCGGAGCACTGACCGGGCCGCGGCGACGCCGCCGCACCGGGCCTCTGGCATATGCGGCCGGTAAGGGTACGCCGCGGCGCGGCGCGGTGTCCGGCGAACCCCGTTTTCCGCCCGGTCCGGCGGCGGCGAGGTCCACGCTGCTGGGGTGGACATCTGGACGTATCAATCCGTGGAGTACGTCACCGTCGCCGGCGAGGCGTGGCTGGCCTCGGCCAGCGAGTACCCGCGCTCCATGCGGGCCCTGTGGGAGGCGCGTCCCTGGGCCTCCAGCGTGCTGCCCTGCGGCCGCGCCTTCGACGTGATCAGCATGCCGTCGCTGTTCGGCCGGCGGGTGCTGGACGAACTGTGGTCCTCCGGCCCGGGCTGCGGCCCGGTCGCCGCCTTCCGCGGACGCACCCTGCTCTTCGTCCAGCCGGGCGCCGCGCCCCGGCTGCGCACCCTGCTGGCCTGGGAGGAGTGGGCGCGCGACGTCCCGCCGCTGCTCTGCCACGGCAAGGGCGACGCGGTGACCGTGCCGCCGGTGCAGCGGATGGTGGACGCCCCGGAGTCGCCCGGGCTCGGTGCCGGCCGCTGGATCGTCGCCCCGGACTCCCGCGAGCCGTGGCTGCCGGGGGCGGCCGTGGTGCTGTGGGCCTGTGTCCGGGCGGCGCGGGGCGAGGCCCGGGCGGCGGCCCTCCCGGCCCTCCCCCCGCAGGCTGCGGAGGAGCCCGCCGGGGCGCTGCACCCGGCTCCGTCGGCCTGAGCCCGCCCGGCGGTATTCGATTTTGGCTCCGCCCGGAGCCGCTGCTAGAGTCTTCCACGTCAGCAGGCGCCGCTAGCTCAGTTGGTTAGAGCAGCTGACTCTTAATCAGCGGGTCCGGGGTTCGAGTCCCTGGCGGCGCACAGACGGTCGAAGGCCCCTCGCGGAAGCGGGGGGCCTTCGGCGTTCCGTGGTACGTCCACGACTGCTAATCTCGCGGTCCATGGCGCCCGACGATCCCGCGCGCAGTACGCCGCCGGGCTGGGAGGAGTGGCTCCGCGCCGAGCTCGAGGGCCTGGAGGCGTCCGCGCTGCGCGCGCACCGGATCGCGGTGTGGCGCCACCGGCTGCTGGTGACCCTGGCGGTGCTGGGCGGGGCGGCGCTGATCGTGCTGCTGGCCCTGCTCCCCCGGTCCGCGGAGCTCCGCCGCACACCGGTGCCGCCGGGCCCGGCGGCCGCCACCGGATCGCCGCACGCCTCGGCCGGGCCGACCTCGCCGCCCTCGTCCTGCTGCCCGTCGAACCTGCCCGGCGGCTGCCCGAACTGCTGGACGGCGGGCCGCTGACCGCCCGTCAGGGTGCGGACACGGCAGCGGGGCCGCCCCGATACCGGGACGGTCCCGCCGTCCGCGGGCTCAGCGGCCGCGCAGCGCGCGGTAGCGCGCGACCAGCTCGGCGGTGGAGCTGTCCAGCTTCTCGGCGCCCTCACCGGTGAGCAGCACCGGCTCGATCCGCTTGGCCAGCACCTTGCCCAGCTCGACGCCCCACTGGTCGAAGGAGTCGATGTTCCAGATCGCGCCCTGGACGAACACCTTGTGCTCGTAGAGCGCGACCAGCTGGCCGAGCACCGACGGGGTGAGCTCGGCGGCCAGCACGGTGGTGGTGGGGTGGTTGCCGCGGAAGGTCTTGTGCGGCACCAGCTCGGCCGGCACGCCCTCGGCCGCGACCTCCTCGGCGGTCTTGCCGAAGGCCAGCGCCTGGGTCTGGGCGAAGAAGTTGGCCATCAGCAGGTCGTGCTGGGCGACCAGGCCGGGCAGCAGGCCCTCGACCGGCTTGGCGAAGCCGATGAAGTCGGCCGGGATCACCTTGGTGCCCTGGTGCAGCAGCTGGTAGTAGGCGTGCTGGCCGTTGGTGCCGGGGGTGCCCCAGACGACCGGGCCGGTCTGCCAGGTCACCGGGTTGCCCTCGCGGTCCACCGACTTGCCGTTGGACTCCATGTCCAGCTGCTGCAGGTAGGCGGTGAACTTGGAGAGGTAGTGCGAGTAGGGCAGCACCGCGTGCGACTGGGCGTCGAAGAACGCGCCGTACCAGACGCCGAGCAGGCCGAGCAGCAGCGGGACGTTCTGCTCCGGCGGGGCGGTGCGGAAGTGCTCGTCGACCAGGTGGAAGCCGTCCAGCATCTCGCGGAACTGCTCCGGGCCGACGGCGATCATCAGCGAGAGGCCGATGGCGGAGTCGTAGGAGTAGCGGCCGCCCACCCAGTCCCAGAACTCGAACATGTTGGCGGTGTCGATGCCGAAGTCGGCGACGCCCTGCGCGTTGGTGGAGAGCGCGACGAAGTGCTTGGCGACCGCGTCGGTGTCCGCGCGCAGCTCGGTGAGCAGCCAGTTCTTCGCGGAGACGGCGTTGGTGACGGTCTCGATGGTGGTGAAGGTCTTCGACGCGACGATGAACAGCGTCTCCTCGGCGTCCGCGCCGACCAGCGCCTCGTTCAGGTCGGCGCCGTCCACGTTGGAGACGAAGCGGACGTCGATGCCGCGGTCGGTGAAGGAGCGCAGCACCTCGTAGGCCATGGCCGGGCCGAGGTCGGAGCCGCCGATGCCGATGTTGACGACGGTGCGGATCCGCTTGCCGGTGTGGCCCGTCCACTCGCCGCTGCGGACGCGGTCGGCGAAGGCGGCCATCTTGTCGAGCACCGCGTGCACGGCGGGGACGACGTTCTCGCCGTCGACCTCGACCACGGCGTCGCGCGGGGCGCGCAGCGCGGTGTGCAGGACGGCGCGGTCCTCGGTGATGTTGATCTTCTCGCCGCGGAACATGGCGTCCCGCAGGGCGGCGACGCCGGTGGCGCCGGCGAGGTCGCGCAGCAGGGCGAGCGTCTCGTCGGTCACCAGCTGCTTGGAGTAGTCGACGTGCAGGTCGCCGACGGTCAGGGTGTACCGGCTGCCGCGCTCGGGGTCGGCGTCGAACAGCCCGCGCAGGTGCTGCTCGCCCAGCTCCTCGCGGTGCTTGGCCAGCGCGGCCCACTGGGGGGTTCGGTCCAGGGGGATGCGAGAGCCGGGGCGGTTCTCCGACATCGGTTGCTCCTTGAATCATCCGGATGCGTTACCTGCGGGGCCCGGCGGGAGGGTAGCGCGAGGTCCGGCGGCAGCGTGGTGCTTGGCGCCGACTCCGTTGACGGCCTTGCCCGCGGCCAGCCTATCCCCGGCCGGCCTGCTCACTTGCGCGCCGAGCGGAGGTCGAGCTCGCGCAGCACCCGGTCGGCCATCCCGGGGTCGCTGCCCGGCTCCCCACGGGCCGTCAGCACCTCCCGGCGGGAGGCGGCGATCATCTCCTGCTCGACCTCGGCCGCCTGCCGCCAGCGGGCGAGGCGGCGCTTGGCCTCGGCGGCCTCGTCCTCCTCGTACCGCTCGGGGTAGAGCCGGGCGAGCCGGTCGTGCTGGCGTTCGCGGAGCCGGTCGACGAGTTCGACGGGCAGCCGGCGCTCCTCCTCCAGTTCCTCCAGTCGGCGCAGTCCGGCCTTCGCGGCCCGCCAGCGCAGCACCCGCAGCGCCTCGTCGTGGACGTCGGGGTGGTCGCGCAGGGCGAGCAGCCGCACCAGCCAGGGCAGCGAGAGCCCCTGCACCAGGAGGGTGAAGAGCACCACGCAGAAGGCCACGAAGACGATCTCGCTGCGGGCCGGGAAGGCCCCGCCGCCGTGCACGGTGAGCGGCACCGCGAGGGCGAGCGCCACGGTGGCGACCCCACGCATCCCGGACCACCAGAGCACCACGGTCTCGCGCCAGCTGATCGGGGTGTCCTCCTCGCCGTGGGTGAGCCGCTCGGAGATCCAGGCGGCGGGCAGCAGCCACAGCAGCCGGACGAGCACCACCGCGGCGATCACCCAGGCGGTGTCGCCGAGCATGCCGTGCCAGCTGGAGCGGACGTCGGCCAGCACGGTGCTCAGCTCCAGGCCGATCAGGCCGAAGGCCACCCCGGTGATCAGGATCTCGACGATCTCCCAGAAGGCGTTGCCGACCAGCCGGAAGGACACGTCGTCCGCGTCGGCGGCCCGGTCGGCGAGGTACAGCGCGCAGACCACCACGGCGAGCACGCCGGAGCCGTGCGCCTCCTCGGCGAGGGTGTAGGCGGCGAACGGGACGAGCAGGTTGAGCGCGACCTGCTGGGTGGGGTCGTCGAGGCGGCCGGCCAGCCAGGTGTTCAGCCAGCCCAGGGCGATCCCGAGGACGACCGCGACCACCGCGGACAGCACCAGCCGCAGCGCCGCGTCCGCGCCGGAGAAGTGGCCGCTGACCACCGCCTCGATGGCCAGCGAGTAGATGACGATCGCGGTGACGTCGTTGAACAGGCCCTCGCCCTCCAGCACCGCGACCAGGCGGCGCGGCAGGCCGATCGAGCCGGCCACCGCGACCGCCGCCACCGGGTCGGGCGGCGAGACGAGCGCGCCGAGCGCCACCGCCGCGGCGAGCGGCAGACCGGGCACCCGCCACTGGAAGACGGCGGCCACCACGGTCGTGGTGACGGCGACCAGGGCGACCGCCAGCAGCAGGATCGGCCGGACGTTGGCCCGGAAGTAGCGCACGGAGGAGCGGCGGGCCACCGCGAAGATCAGCGGGGGCAGCACCAGCGGCAGGATGAAGTCCGGGTCGACCCGCACGTTGGGGATCTGCGGGACGAGCGCCATGGCCAGGCCGAGCAGTGTCATGAGCACCGGCTGCGGCACGTGGATGCGGCGGGCGAGCGGCATCGTCACCACGGACGCGAGGAGCACCAGGAACAGCAGCGACAGCTGGGCCACCCATCCACTCCCTGTCCGTACGCCCCGGTCCGTGCGACATGCGGTCCATTACCCCGCAGATCAGCATAAATGTGACTAAGCACCCGCCCGGCGCGGCTCGCCGGGCACGCGGACGGGAGCGGGCACGGGAGCGGGAGGTGGCCGGTGCGGGCGCTGGAGTACCCGGGGCCGGGCGCTGCGGCCGGCGCCCCGCGGACCGTCGAGACGGCGGTGCCGCGGGCCGGACCCGGGCAGGTCCTCGTCCGGGTGGAGGCCGCCGGACTGCCGCCGGCCGACGGTGCGCCGGCCGGGGTGCCGGGCACGGAGTTCGCCGGGGTGGTGGTGCAGCTCGGCCCGGGCACCTACGGCCTGGAGGTCGGCGACGAGGTGCTCGGGCACTGCCCGTCCGGCGCCTGCGCCCAGGACGCCGCCACCAACGCCGACCGGGTGGCGCACCGGCCCGCCGCCCTGCCCTGGGCCGAGGCGGCGCTGCTGCCCGTCACCGCGGCGGGTGTGCGGTCCGCCCTCGACCGGCTCGGGGTGCGGCGCGGCCGGACCCTGCTGGTGCACGGCGCCGGCGCGGCGGCCGGGCGGGCCGCGGTCGCGCTCGCGCTGCGCCGCGGGGCAGCGGTGGTCTCGGTGGCCGCCGAACGGGCGTACGCCGCGCTGCGCGAGGCCGGCGCAGTGCCGATCGGCTACGGCGCCCAGCTGGCCGAACGCGTCCGGGCGGCCGCCCCGCAGGGCGTGGACGCCGTGCTGGACGCCGTCGGCCCGGGCACCGCCCCGCTCTGGCCGGAGCTGGCCGGCGGCCCGGACCGGGTGGCCGTCCCGCTGCCGCCGCCGGGCGGCCGCGCGGTCGACGCCGCCGAGTCCGCCGAGCTCGGCGAACTGGTGGAGCTGTGGGAGGAGGGCGCCTTCCGGCTGGTGCCGGACGCCGTCCTCGGGCTGGAGGGGGCGGCGGGACGCTCGCGGTGGTCGCCCCCCGGAACTGATCCCGCCTCACCCGTCGGTGGCCCGTGGTTCACTGCGGGCATGGCCGACCCGCAGGACACGCTCGCCTTCGACTCCGCCGAGGAGTTCGAGGCCTGGCTCGACGCGCACCACGACACCTCCCCCGGGATCTGGCTGAAGCTCCGGAAGAAGGCCCCCGGCGTGGTGTCGCTGGACTACCCCGGGGCGTTGGACGCCGCCCTCTGCTTCGGCTGGATCGACGGGCAGAAGCGCTCCTTCGACGAGCAGCACTGGCTGCAGCGGTTCACGCCGCGCACGACCCGCAGCCGCTGGTCCAAGATCAACCGGGAGAAGGCGGAGGCGCTCGCCGCCGCCGGCCGGATGCGCCCGGCCGGTCTCGCCGAGGTCGAACGCGCCCGGGCGGACGGCCGCTGGGAGGCCGCCTACGACAGCCCCCGTTCGGCGACGGTGCCGGACGACCTGGCCACGGCCCTGGCCGCCGTGCCCGCCGCGGCGGAGAACTTCGCCGCGCTGGACGGCACCAACCGGTATTCGATCCTCCACCGGGTGCAGGAGGCCAAGCGGCCGGAGACCCGCGCCCGCCGCATCGAGAAGTTCGTGGCCATGCTGGCCGCCGGGGAGAAGCTGCACTGAACGGCAGGTGGATACGGATGTGCGTCCGACCTGCGGGAGCGTGTATGGTTGTCCACGTCAGCAGGCGCCGCTAGCTCAGTTGGTTAGAGCAGCTGACTCTTAATCAGCGGGTCCG
>NZ_BAAALD010000110.1:0-24752 GCF_039528095.1 Kitasatospora arboriphila | reverse complement strand
ACCGGTGACCAGCAGCGCCCCGCCGGGCGCCACCGCGGCGGCGAGACCCGCGAACAGGGCCGGCCGGGCCGCGGCCGGCACGTGCAGGTACTGCGCGGTGACCAGGTCGAACCCCCCGCCCGCGGGCGGCCGTTCGCCGAGGTCGGCGCGGATCCAGGTGATTCGGTCGGCGACCTGCGGGCCGGCGGCCGCGGCCCGGGCGGCGGCCCGCTCCAGTGCGGTGGCGGCGAGGTCCGTGGCGGTGACCCGCCAGCCTCGGCCGGCGAGCCAGAGCGCGTCGGCGCCCTCGCCGCAGCCGGCGTCCAGCGCCCGCGCGGGGGCCAGCCCGGTGGCCTCGGCGACCAGTTGCGGATTGGGGAGTCCGCTCCAGAGCGAGGTGCGGGTGCGGTACCGCTCCTCCCACGCCTCCCGTCCGAAGTCCGCGTCCGTTCCGGCGGGTCCGCCGGGGTTCCCGATGCCGTGCTCGTGTTCGTCCATGCGGCCGAGACTGGCGCCGACCGTGCCGGACCGGCAACGATCGTTGCCGTTTCCGGGACGTCCGCGGTGGAATGGCCCCATGGACCACACCCCGGCCGTCGCCGCCGCCCTCGCCGAGGTCGGCCCCCGGCTCAGACTCCTGCGCACCCGGCGCGGCATCTCCCTCGCCGGCCTGGCCGAGGCCACCGGCATCTCCAAGAGCACGCTGTCCCGCCTGGAGTCCGGGCAGCGCCGGCCCAGCCTGGAACTACTGCTGCCGATCGCCCAGGCCCACCGCGTGGCCCTGGACGAGCTGGTCGGCGCCCCGGAGACCGGCGACCCCCGGGTCCGGCTCAGACCCCGTCAGGTCAACGGCCGGACGGTGCTGCCGCTCACCCGGCAGCCCGGCTCGCTGCAGGCCTGGAAGGTGATCGTGCCCGCCGCCCAGAGCGAACCGGAACTGCGCGTCCACGAGGGCTACGAGTGGCTGTACGTGCTCTCCGGACGGCTGCGCCTGGTGATCGGGGACCGCGACACCGTCCTCGGCACCGGGGAGGCCGCCGAGTTCGACACCCGGCTGCCGCACTGGTTCGGCAGCACCGGCGAGCACCCGGTCGAACTCCTCAGCATCCTCGGCCGGCAGGGCGAGCGGATGCACGTCCGTGCGCGGCCCCACCGCACCGCCGCGGACGGGTCCGCCCACTGAGCCGGCGAGGACGACTCCGCTCCCGGTGCAGCCCGGCCGGGCCGTCACCCGCTGCGGCCGTCACCCGTCGTGGCCGTCACCCGCTGCGGCCGTCACCCGCCGCGCGAGGAGACCAGGCCGGTGGTGAGGACGCTCTCGTCCGACAGGTCGACGATCGCGAAGGCCGACGGCAGCCGCCGGTCGGCCGGACCGAACCGCAGGTCCACCAGCCGGTGCCGGTAGCGCGGGCTGTGCAGGTCGACCTCCGCCAGCACCCGGCCGGCACCGGCGTCGATGTCCACCCCGGCGGCCGCCAGCAGCCGGCTGTCGCGGACGAGGTCCCGGGCCAGGCGCTGCTCCGCCTCCGCCAGGGCCGGCGGCCGGCGGCCGGTCGCCACCTCCAGCACCCGTCCCGCGGCGAGGCCGACGGTGGCCTCCACCGCCACGCCGTCCGTGTAGTTGTAGACGACGACCAGCGGATCCCCCCGGTGCCGCCCGGCCGCCGTGGTGTGCACCCCCAGCACCCGGTACCGGCCGCCCTCGATGCTGCGCCGCACCTCCGGGTCGGCGAGGGCGAGTTCGGCCGCCCGGTCGCGGTCGGCCGCGGTCAGCCCCGGCCCGGCCTCCTCGGCACCGAACCGCCGGGCCGGTGCCACCGGCGTCAGCAGGCCCCGGCGGTGCCGGGCGTCCCCGCCCGGCGGCGCGGCGGCGGGGCACGCGGCGGGGACGGCCTCCGTCCCGGCCGCGGGCACAACGGATTCCTCGCACATGGCTGCGCCCTCCGGGCGGTCCGCGCCTGCCGGCCGATGCCCTCCGGAGGCCCGGTGACGGGCCGCGTGCGGCCGACGTCCGGGGGCCGGCCGGAGGGGATGGACGACCGGTCCTCCCTCCATCCTGAGCGCCCGGCCGGGGCCGGGCAACCAGGTCACCGTCCGCCACTCCGGATTCCGCGGCCGAGGTCACCGAGCGTCAGCCCCGCGGTGGATCCGGCCCCCTGAGCCCGTGGCGTGCCGGCCGACGGCGGGGACCACCGCCGCTCGGGCGCTGCCGACGGTGACGCGCAGTGGCGACCGCCACCCGCACCGGCGCTGCCGACGGTCGCCCTCCGTGCACCCGGGCCGTCGCGCCCGGTGGCCGCGCCCGGTGGCCGCATTCGCCCACCGCGCCCGGTGGCCCTCCCCGGCGGCCGCGCCCCCGGATCGGGCGCCCGTCGGATCCGCGGGCGTCAGACCGTCCAGGTGCGGGTGCACAGCACGAGGCGGTAGCCGTCCGGATCGGCGACCGTCACCCCGTGCTCGTCCCAGTACGGGTTGTGTGCCGGGACCCGGGTGCCGCCGTGGGCGGTCAGCCGGTCGACCAGGGCCTCGTCCACCGGGATGCCGAGGTAGAGGACGAGCAGGTCGTCGGCGGTCGGCACGGGCGCGACCGGCCGATCGGGGTCGCGGGTGAGCTCCAGGTGCCAGTCGGCGCCGGGCAGGCCGACCATGAGCAGGTCGTGCTCGCCCGCCACGTGCTCCGTGGTGCGCCACAGCACGGCCATGCCGAGCCCGCCGACCCAGAACCGCTCGGCGGCGGCGAGGTCGAGGGACGGGCGGGCGATCCGGATGCGGACGGAGGGCTCGATCATGCCGACCGCTCCAGGGCCGCACGCCAGACCGGGCTGTCCACGTAGTGGTTGTCGTACTGCTCCGAGGAGGCCGCGATCTCGGCCGGGTCCGCCTCGCCGCGCATCACCCGGCCGAGCAGCCGCAGGTAGTCGAAGCGCCCCATGCCCGGGGTGAACACGAACAGCACGTCCGCCTCCTCGCCGGGGGCCGCGGCGAAGGCGTGCGGGGTGTGCGGCGGCACCGCGAGGAAGTCGCCCGCGCCGAGGACGCTCACCTCCTCGCCGACCAGCACCTGGAGGGACCCGCTGATCACGAAGAAGAGCTCCCACGCCTTGGTGTGGAAGTGCGCCGGTGCGCCCGCCGCCCCCTTGGCGAAGCTGGAGCGGTAGCTGGTGAACCCGCCCCCGGTGTGGGAGGAGTCGGCGAGCAGCGTCATCACGCTGCTCGGGTCCGCGCAGGTCTCGGCCTCGGCGCACCGGGTGAGCACGGGTTCGAGCATGTCGCGGGCGGTGCCGGTGTTCTGATCCGTCGTCATGATGATCACTGTACCGAGGAAAAGGCCCGCCGGCACGGGGCAATTCAGTGCCGTGATCCTGGGCCAATCGCGGCCCGCGGCAGTCGCCGCGCCCTCGCCTGCGCGGCACCGCTCGCCGCGGTGGCCGCTCAGGTCTCGGGCTTCGGGGACCAGCCGGGCGGGCCGAAGAGGTGGCCGGCGCGATCCCGCCAGCGGGCCGCCGCCCTGACGTCCCGCCAGACGGCCGCGTACTCGTGGAAGGCCACCCGGAGCGGGTTGTGGGTGGTGATGTTCTTCGTCAGTCCGTAGACCACCCGCTCGCCCTCCGGCTCGAAGCTGCCGAACAGCCGGTCCCAGACGATCAGGATGCCGCCGTAGTTGCGGTCCAGGTACACCTGGTTGGAGCCGTGGTGCACCCGGTGGTGCGACGGGGTGTTGAAGACCAGCTCGACGGGCCGCCAGAGCCGGTCCACCCGCTCGGTGTGCAGGAAGAACTGGTAGATCAGGCTGATCGACTGCTGCAGCAGGATCATCCACGGCGGGAGGCCGAGCGCCGCCAGCGGCAGCCAGAACGGCAGCGAGGTCATCGGCGTCCAGCTCTGCCGCAGCGCCGTCGACAGGTTGTACCGGACGCTGGAGTGGTGCACCACGTGGCTCGCCCACAGCACCCGCACCCGGTGGTGCGCCCGGTGGAAGGCGTAGTACGCCAGGTCGTCGGCGAAGAGGAGGAGCAGCCAGGTCCAGGCCGACGAGGGGGAGAGGTGCCAGGGCGCGAGGGTGTACACCCCGGCGTACGCCAGGACGGCGAAGACCTTCCACGGTAGGCCGACCACCTGGCTGCCGGCGCCCATCGACAGCGAGGTGGCGGTGTCGCGGACCTCGTAGCCGTACTCCTCGTCGTCGGGCAGGAAGCGGTACGACAGCGCCTCGACGGCGACCAGCAGCACGAACGCGGGTATCGCGTACACCACTGCGGGGATCATCCGGCCGCCTCCCGTCCTGCCGCGGCGGACGGCGCCGGCTCCGCGGCGGGGGACGGCACGGCGCGCGAGAGCAGCTCCCGGGCCGCCCGTTCGGCGGCCGGGGCGTCACCGGCGGCGATCAGCTCGGCGAGACGCAGATGGGCCGTCACGTCCAGCAGCTCGTCGGCGCGGTGCGCCGGGGGCACTTCGCCGACCGGCAGCGCGCCGCCCACCAGGCTGTTGAACGCCAGCAGGTAGGCGAGGTTGCCGGAGCCGGTGACGATCAGCCGCCACCAGGCGATGTCCGCGGCGCCCAGCGCGGCCAGGTCCGGACCGATCCGCCCGAAGGCGGCCGCCGCCGCGGTGATCTCCGCCGCCTGGTCGAGCGAGCAGCGTTCGGCGCACAGCCGGGCGGCGTCCGCGCCGATGCAGGCCCGCATCTCCAGGGCGTCGCGTTGCAGGCCGGCGAGTGCGGGCGGCACCCGGGACCCGGCGGACGCCTGCAGCACCAGGTCCAGTCCGGCCGAGGCGCGCCAGTCCAGGACGCGGGTGCGCCCGCCCTGGCTCACCTCCACCAGCCGGGCCTGCTGCAGGCGCTTGACCGCCTCGCGCACCGCGTGCCGATTGACCCCGAACTCCGCCGCCAGCTCCCGCTCGGCCGTCAGCGCGCCGCCGGGCGGCAGCACGCCGTTCAGAATCCGCTCCTCCAGCAGCGAGAACAGCTGGTCCGAGACCGCTTCCCGCCGGATGATCCGCTCCGTCATGGCCGTCAGCATGCACCCGCCCCGACCACTGGTCAACTGGTTGGACCAGTTGAATTCCGGAGCCGGCGGCCGCCCGGGGCGGACGGTCAGCGGCCGGTGGCGAGCGTCGCACCGCCGGCGCAGTCGAGGACGGTGCCGGTGGTGAAGCCGTTGCCCGCGAGGTAGGCGATGGCCTGGGCGACGTCCTCGGGGGTGCCGACCCGGCCGACCGGCAGGGCCGCGGCGACGCCGGCGAAGAACGCGGCCCGGTCGGCGTCCGGCATGCCGGACCACCAGGCGGTGTCGACGACGCCGGGGGAGACGGCGTTGATCCGCAGCGGCGCCAGTTCGGCGGCGAGCGGCGGGACGGCGGCCTCCAGCGCGCCGTTGACCGCGGCGAGTCCGGACGACCCGGGTAGCGCGGCCCGGGCCGAGGCGGCGGTGACGAAGGTGACCGAGCCGTCCTCGCGCAGCCGCGGCAGGGCCGCCCGCAGCACGGCGAAGTGCGCGAAGAGCTTGCCGTCGAAGGCCGTCCGCAGGTCGGCCTCGGCGAGTTCGGCGAACGGGCCGAGGCCGACGGCGCCCGAGCTCAGGGCGAGCACCGGGTGGTCGAGGCGGCCGACCGCCTCGAAGCAGGCGGCGATCGACCCGGCCGAGGTGGCGTCGGCCTCGACGGCGGTGACCGGGTGGCCGATCCGCTCGGCCGCCGCGTCGAGCCGGGCCTTGGACCGGCCGGTGATCACCACATCGGCCCCGGCGGCCGCGAAGGCCCGGGCGGCGGCCTCGCCGATGCCGCTGCTGCCGCCCATGACGACGATCCGCAGGCCGGCGAAGGACGGGTACGGCGAGGACGGGGAGAGGGGCACGGGGACTCCTGGAAAGTTGTAGAGACGATCCGTCTCGACAAATATTTGCCGAGACTGATCGTCTCGTCAATGCCTTTTCCGGTGTAGAGTCCCGTCCATGGAAGACCCCGGCCCCGCCGCCGCCCGCCCGCACACCGGCCGCCGCCGCAACGAAGCCGCGCGCGAGGCCGTCCTGACCGCGACCATGCAACTGCTGCGCGAGCCGGGCCGGGAACTGACGATCGACCGGATCGCCCGCGCGGCCGGGGTCGGCAAGCAGACCGTCTACCGCTGGTGGCCCACCAAGGGCGCCGTGGTGGCCGAGGCGATGGCCGACAGCGCGACCGCCGCCGTCGGCCTGCCCGACACCGGCGACCTCCGCGACGACCTCGCCGCCTTCTTCCGGGCCAGCTTCCAGGCCCTCCAGGACCCGGGCATGGTGCGCCTGCTCGGCGAGGTCGTCTCCGGCGCGCAGTGCGAGCCGGCCGTGGCGGAGGTGCTCCGGGACTTCACCGCCCGCCGCCGCGCCGCCCTCGGCGAACTCTTCGCCCGCGCCGCCGCCCGCGGGGTGCTGCGTCCCGGCGCCGACCCGGAGGTGCTGGTCGAACTCGGCTACGGCTTCCTCTGGTACCGGCTGCTGGTCGGCCACGCACCCCTGGACGACGCCGCGGCCGACACCCTCGCCGCCCACCTGACCGCCGCCGCCACCGCCTGAGTCCTGCCCGGCGGGACGGCTACCAGGCGACCGGCAGCTCGTGCACCCCGTACACCACCATGTCGGCGCGGTAGCGGACCGACTCGTACGGCACGGCCAGCCGCAGCCCCGGCAGGCGGCGGAACAGCGTCTCCAGGGCGATCTGCAGCTCCGCCCGGGCCAGCGGCTGCCCCAGGCACTGGTGGACGCCGAAGCCGAACGCGAAGTGCCGGCGGGCGTCCCGGTCCAGGTCGAGGCGGTCGCCGTCGGGGAATACCGCCGCGTCCCGGTTGGCGGTCGAGATCATGCAGAGCACGCCCTCGCCGGCCCGGACGAGGGTGCCGCCCAGGTCGACGTCCTCGACCGCCACCCGCGGGATGCCGAGGTGGACCACGCTCAGCCAGCGCAGCAGCTCCTCGACCGCCCCCTTGACCAGGGCCGGTTCGGCCTGCAGCCGGGCCGCCTGCTCCGGGTGGCGCAGCAGGGCGAGGGTGCCGAGCGCCGTCATGTTGGCCGTCGTCTCGTGGCCGGCGACCAGCAGCAGCAGGCCGGTCGCCGCCGCCTCCTCGGGGGAGACGTCGGGGCGGGCGGCGAGCCTGCCGAGCAGGCTGTCGTCGGGCTCGCGCCGCTTGCGGCCGGTCAGTTCGGTGAGGTAGTCGGTGAGTTCGCGCTGCGCGGTACCGACGCGCTCGGCGGGGGCGGCGATGTCCAGCAGGACGCCGCTACGGCCCTGGAAGAAGCCGTGGTCCTCGTAGGGCACGCCGAGCAGGTCGCAGATGACCAGCGAGGGCACGGGCAGCGCGAACGCGGCGACCAGATCTGCGGGGGAGCCCCCGGCGATCATCCGGTCCAGCGCGTCGTCGACGATCCGCTGGATCCGCGGGCGCATCGCCTCGACCCGCTTGACGATGAAGTCGCCGGTGAGCATGCGCCGTTGGCGGGCGTGCTCGGCGCCGTCGAGGCGCAGGAACGACGGGGTGGCCCGGTTCACCAGCTCGCGCCGGCCGGGGGAGAGGAACGGGAAGCCCGGGTGCCGGGCGTCGGCCGAGAAGCGGTTGTCCGAGAGCACCGTACGGACCTCGGCGTGACCGGTGACCAGCCAGCAGTCGGAACCGTCCCACAGTCCGGCGCGGGTGACGGGGGCGGTGCGGTGGGCCTCCCGGTAGGCGGGCGGCGGGGCGAACGGGCAGCCGCCCCGGTCGGCGGGCAGCGCCGGCCGGGCGGAGCGCGTGTCGGGGGTGGAACGGGCGGATTCGGTCGGGGTGGTGGTCATGCCGGTCCTTCCGCGTGGGGGTGGGTGGTCACTCGTCGAGCGCGGTGTCGAGCACGGTGATGGCACTTCCGGGGCAGAGCGCGGCGGCGAGCCGGACGGCGGCGTGCTGCTCCTCGGCCGGCCCGGGGCGGAGCAGCCGGACGAGCCCGTCCTCGTCGGACTGGTCGAAGACCCCGGGCGCGGTCAGCACGCACTGGCCCGAGCCGCAGCAGCGGTCCTGATCGACGGTCACCTGCATCGCGCCTCCAACGGCAGCGGGAACGGTTGCCTAGGTCAACCGATAGCACGCCGACCATCGCCGGGAGTACGTACCCGGAGAACTTCCGCGAACGTGTCCGATTCCGGGCGCCCGGTTTCGGCCGCCCCCGGCCGAGGGCGGAAGCCGGCCATGAGTTTCGCCCGATGTTTCGTTCCCGGATCGATCGCAACAGCACGGCCGGCCAGCGCAGATGGCCGTCCGGGGTTTCGCTCCCGGCCCATTCACCTGCATCGATCCACGAATGTTCGTCCGACGGTTGACGCCGGTATTCGACCGTCGCCGCCATTCCGGTCGGCATTCACCCCCACCCGATGCCACGGATCCCGACCTCTGACCGCCGGGCCCGGACGCGCCGGCGTCCCGGCCCGGCCCCACCCGCACCGGAGACACCCGTGCCCCCACCCCGCACCGGTCCACCACCCCGCTCCTGCTGCCCCTGCTCCTGCTCGCCCTGCTGATCGGCGCCCTGCCGCAGACCGCCACCGCCGCCACCACGGCCACGGCCACGGCCACGGCCGCGTCCGCCGCCGCCCCGCCGCAGCGGATCCTGCTGGCCGGCCAGTCCACCCGGCCGCCTGGGACGACCTCGCCGGCTTCACCGACGCCCCCGCCGGCGGCTCCGTCTACTACGAACTCGCCTCCGGCACCTGGGTCTCCACCGCTCACCGCGACTACGCGACCTTCCTCGCCTCCCAGGGCCCCACCATCCGGATCGGCATCAGCTGGAAGGACAACCCGCCCGGCTACACCGGCGGCGACCGGGCCGCCCGCTCCCGCGCCGTCACCCAGGAACTCGCCGACGGCCAGTACGCCGACCGCTTCACCACCCTGATCGACTTCGTCAACCGCTACCCGGCGGCGACCTTCCTGCTCCGCATCGACTACGAGGTGTCCAGCGCCTACCACTGCACCGACGCGAGCTGCTCCTCGTACAAGGGCGCCTTCGCCCGGATCCGCTCGCTGGTCGACGGCCGGAGGCGCCAGGCCGACGTCGGCTACGTCTACCACCCGGTGCGCGGCGAGTACGCACAGCTCTACCCCGGCGACGGGCAGGTCGACCGGATCGGCGTGTCGGTCTTCGCGCACGAGCCCTGCCTGCCGATCCACGACCGCGGCTACCTGTGGAACGGCACCCCGCCGACCAATTACGACACCGCCGCCCTGCAGTGCCGCAACCCGTACATCGGCACCGACGGCTGGGGCAACCCGGCCGCCGTCTGGCAGAACTGGACTACGACGGCAACGTGCTCGGCATGATGAAGTTCGCCAGGGACCACGGCAAGACGATGATCGTCTCCGAGGCGGCATGATGAACTTCACCGCCGACAACGGCGCCACCGACGGCCTGGAGCCCGTCCGCGGCAACCTGTGGGTCAAGCGCCTCTTCGGCCTGCTGAACTAGAACGGCCCGATCCCCAACCAGTCCGGCAGCCACGACCTCTCCCGGGTCCTCACCGCCGTCACCTACATCGACCTCGACTTCCGCTACGGCTGGGACGCCGTGCCCGACGGCACCTTCGACTTCCCGCCCGACTCCGCCTGGTTCGTCGACGGCCGCCTCTCCCGCTACACCGACGCCCGCACCTCCTTCTGCCAGGGCCTCGCCGCCGGCGGCTTCACGACCCGCTGCCGCCGACCGCCCCGCGCCCCGGCGCCCCGGACGACCCCCGTCGTCCGGGGCGCCGCACCCTTCGCCGGTGGCACCGCGCGGTGGCCGTCCCATACTTGAAGGACGGATCCTCGCCCGCCGCCGCGCCCGGCGGCGGGGCCCGAAAGGACGGCACGATGTTCCAGGAACGACGGGAACGCCGGGAGGCCAACCGCGCCTTCGACCACGGCGACGGCGTGACCCGGTACCGCATGCAGCAGAAGATGGTGTCGATCGGCGACGACTACTGGATCGACGACGAGTCCGGTGACCACGTCTACAAGGTCGACGGCAAGGCGCTCCGCGCCCGCCGTACCTTCCACCTGGAGGACGGGCAGGGCCACCGGGTGGCGACCGTGCAGAGCCGGCCGCTGCGGATCAAGGACTCGATGGCGATCGACGACGCCGAGGGGCACCGGGTCGCCGTCGTCAAGAAGGCCGTGATCAGCCCCGTCCGCGACCGGTGGACGATCAAGCAGGAGGACGGCGACGACCTCACCGTGGACGGCAACGTGGTCGACCACGAGTACACCATCGAGCGCGACGGCTACAAGATCGCCGAGGTCTCGAAGAAGTGGTTCCGGGTCCGCGACACCTACGCCGTGGACATCGGCCCGGACGCCGACCACACCACCGTCCTGGCGGCGGCCGTGGCCATCGACTCCATGGCCCACCCGGGCGACTGAGACCGGCACCGCGGCGGGACGCCTGCCGTCCGCCGGCGCGGCAGCGCTCCCGCCGGCGGCCGTGCGGCAGGATTCCCGCCGTCCCGTGGCGCCGGGAGGAGGCGGCTCAGCGACCGTGGGCCGTGGGATGCCGCGGCTCGTACACCGCGAGTTCCGCACCGCTCGGGAGGCGGATCGCGGCGAGCCGGCCCCAGCCCCGGTCACTCGGCTCGCGGGCGATCCCGACACCGCGGGCGCGGAGTTCGCCGAGCAGAGCGTCGAGGTCCTCGCACATCAGGTACAGCTCGTGCGAGGCCCCGCCCTCGGTGGGTGGACGGCGAGCTCGGCCGGCGGCAGTCCGAAGATCAGCCAGCCGCCGCCCGCGTCGACCCCGGGGAACCCGAGGACGTCCCGGACGAAGGCCCGGTCGGCCTCGGCGTCCTGGCTGTACAGGATGACGTGCGCCCCGCTGATGCCGCCGACCCCGCTGCCCATGCGCCGTCCTCGCTCCCGGATCGGGGCGCGGGACCGCGCCCACCCGCATCCTCGCAGCGCGGGCGGCCCGTTCCGGCCACGGACACGCCGACCGCGCCCGGCCGGAGGGCGGTGCCGGGCCGGGCGCGCGGGCTCAGGTCAGGCAGCCGAGATGGGCCAGCGCCCGCTTGAGCAGCACTCCCTGCCCGCCGGGCATCTCCTGCAGCACCAGATCCGAGGCGGCCTCCTGCGGGCTGAACCACACCAGGTCGAGCGCGTCCTGACGCGGCCTGCAGTCGCCGGCCACCGGCACGACGTACGCGAGTGCGACGGCGTGCTGCCGCGGGTCGTGGAAGGAGGTCACCCCCTGCGTCGGGAAGTACTCGGCGACGGTGAACGGCTGCAGCGAGGCGGGGATCCTGGGCAGGGCCACCGGCCCGAGGTCCTTCTCCAGGTGCCGCAGCAGCGCGTCCCGGACACGCTCGTGGTGCAGGACGCGTCCGGAGACCAGCGTCCGGCTGACCGTGCCGTCCGGCCCGATGCGCAACAGCAGCCCGATCTCGGTGACTTCGCCGGTGTCGTCGACGCGCACGGGCACCGCCTCGACGTAGAGGATCGGCAGCCGGGCGCGGGCCGTCTCCAGCTCCTCGGGCGCGAGCCACCCCGGATTGGTTTCCGTCATGTCAGCCATTGGCTGATCGTACGTTCCCGGGCTGTCCTACGGGATCATCCTGCCGCTGCGGGCCGGCGAACTCTGCGTGTCGCGCCCCCGGCGAGGACGACCTGCCGGACCGTCAGCGTGCTGCCGAGCCTCGCGCTCAGGCTCACCGGCGGCCCCGGGGCCGGGTGCGCACCGCGAGGTAGCCGGTCAGTGCGCCCAGGGTGACGCAGAGCGGCGAGTAGAGCGACAGGTCCCAGTGCCGGAACTCGGCCGGCGCGTCGCCGAGACCCAGCCCGGAGACCACCAGCCCGCCGGCGCCGCGCAGCGCGAGCACCCCGGAGACCGTCCACACGCCCGAGCGCACCAGCCGGGACGCGCCCAGCGGGCTCCGGGGCCGGGCGGCGGTGACGACCAGCCAGGCCGCCGCACCCAGCAGGCCCGCGACCGCGACCGTCGCCGGCCCGGACGGCAGCCGCGACTCGTCCACCCCCACCACGACGGTCGCGAACTCGGCCCGCGACTCCAGCGGCCAGGGCGAGAACGCCCACACCGCGTGCAGCGCCGCCGCCGCGCCCAGCCCCGCCGCCGCGGCGGCCGCGGCCGCGCGACCCCCCGGGCCGGCCGGAGCCCGCTCACCCTGCACCGCACCGAGCAGCCATTCCCTGGCGTTCACCGCGCCACCCCCGTACTCGTCGACATCGGATCCGTACACCACTGTACGGATGTTCCGTACAGTACTGTATGGAACATGGCCAAGGGGAGAGTCAGCAAGGACGACTGGACGATGGCGGCGCTGCGCGCCCTCGCCCACGGCGGGGTCGCCGCCGTGGCGGTGGACGTGCTCGCCAAGGAGCTGGGCGTCACCCGGGGCAGCTTCTACTGGCACTTCGACAACCGGGAGGCGCTGCTCGTCGCCGCCCTGGAGACCTGGGAACGGCGCACCACCACCGAGCTCGTCGAGGCCGTCCGCGCCGAGCCCGACCCCTGGGTGCGTGCCAGGGTGCTGTTCGCCGAGGCCCTCGGCAGCGAGAAGATCGCCGGACTCGAGCCCGCCCTCGTCGCCCAGACCGCCCACCCGGCCGTCGCCGCCGTGGTCACCCGGGTCACCCGCACCCGGCTGGCCTTCCTCGCCGAGGTGTTCACCGGCATCGGGCACGACCCGCAGAGCGCCAGGCACCGTTCCCTGGCCGCCTACGCCGCCTACCTCGGCTGGCTGGAACTGCGCCGCACCGCCCCGGAGACCGCCCCCGAGGCGCGGCCCGGCGACCCGGACGCGGCGGCCGCCCTCGACCACCTGGTCGCCATGATCCTGGCCCCCGCCGCCCCGGCCCGTCCCTGAGCGGACGCCGGGGGCGAGCCACTCCCCGGGCGATCCGCGGAACCCGTCGGCGCCGAGTGCGCGTCAGAGACGGTGCCTGCCGCGTGCGTTCGGGTGGGCCGTCCCGCGGGGGTCGTGGGGCGTGGTCATGAGGGGGACGGTATGGCCGCTTGGATCTTCTTCTTCGCCCTGCTGCTGGCGCCCGTCGCGTTCGGGCTGACCCGGGAGGTCGGCACCCTGCGGCGGGCGAAGGCCGCCGATCGGCTGATGCGGCTCCTCGGCGGCAGCCCCGGATGGCGGACGATGGCACCCGGTGAGTCCTGGAACGAGTACGTCCCGCACTACCCCTGGCTGGACGTCCCGCGCGGCACCACCGTCACCGGCCCGGGTCCGGACGGGCGCGAGGTCACCGTCGCCCGGTTCGTGCGCCTGGAGCAGCGCCGGGGCCTGCACTGGCTGCTGTTCCGCTACGAACTCCCGGAGCACGTGCCGATGATCCGGCTCGAACGGGCCTGGAGCGCGGCCGCCCTGGGGCTCCCGGTCGTCCAGCCGGGGCTCTACGTCCCGATGTCGGCGACCGGCACGGAGGCGATCGCCGAGCCCCTGGTGCGCAGCGACCTGATCGACCGCCTCGCCGCCCTGGGTGCGCCCGCGGTCAGCCTCCAGCGCAACGAGGCGTGCTTCCTGTACCACCCGCTGCCCGGCGGTCCCGGGACGGAGCGGTACGCGGCGGGGCTCGCCGCGCTCCTCCCCGACCTGTGCCGGCTCGCCCGCGCCACCGGGGAGGCGGAGGCCGCCCCGCCCGCCGACGGCGCCGAGGACGACCGCGGCCCCGGCGGCGCCCGCCGCTGACCCGGATCCCCGGCTGTCGAAGCCCTCCCGCCGTGAGCTAGGTTAGCCTTACCTAAATTCTTGTGGCGGGAGGGTGCCATGGGGCACGGCTGGGAGGGCGTCGTCCTCAAACTGATGCGGGGCAAGGACTTCGAGTTCACGGTGACCGCGGTCGAGGAGGTCACCGACCACTACCGGCGGGTGCGGTTCACCGACGGCGGGATGCTCGCCGCGACCGGCGTCCACCCGACGATGTGGGTGCGCATCTGGTTCGACGACGCGGGGCGGCCGCACCAGCGCGCCTACACCCTCGTCGACCCCGACGCCGCCGGAGGAACGTTCAGCCTCGAATTCGCGCTGCACGACGGCTGCGCCAGCGACTGGGCGCGGAAGGCCGCACCCGGCGACACCGTCCAGGCCACCGTCCAGGGCTCCGCCTTCACCGCGCCCGACCCGCTGCCCCGGCAGCTGTTCGTCGTCGGCGACTCGGCCTCCGTCCCCGCCGTCAACTCGCTGCTCACCGCCCTGCCCGAGGTGCCGGCCACGGTCTGGCTGGAGAGCCGGCACGACTCGGACGAGGACCTGCCGCTGCGCGCCGACCCCGAGCGGCACACCGTCCGCCGGCTGCCCCGCCGCGACGCCGGCGCCCACCTCGTCGCCGAGGTCCGGGAGGCGCTGCCGGCGCTGCTCACCGACCCCGCCGGCGCCTACGTGTGGATCGCCTGCGACACCGCGACCACCCGCGCCCTCACCCAGTTCGCCCGCAAGGACCTGGCCCTGCCGAAGCAGCGCGTCAACGCCCTCGGCTACTGGCGGCCCTGACGACCCGTGGCGCCGGCGAGGGGGCGGCCCCGGCGCGCCGGGGGGGGGGGGGGGGGGGCCCCCCCCCCCCCCCCCCGGCCGCCCCCGCCCCCCCCCACCGTCACGGCACTGCCACCGTCACGGCACTGCCACCGCCATGCCACCGTCACGCCATCGCCGACCCGAACCCGTGCCACCGGAGGAGAGACCATGACCACCACCGCCCCGACCGCCGTCCGGGAGACCGCCCCCGCCGCCGTCCACGAGCAGACCGTGCCCGGCTTCGGGACGGTCGCCGTCCGCCCGCTGGACCCGTCCGGCGACGCCGCCCTGGTGCACGGCTGGGTGAACGAGGAGAGAGCGCGCTTCTGGGGCATGGTCGGCCACACCCGCGAGACGGTCCGCCGGATCTACGCCTACGTGGACTCGCTCGACACCCACCACGCCTACATCGTGGAGCGGGACGGCACGCCCGTCGCCCTCTTCCAGACCTACCAGCCCGAACACGACCCAGTCGGCGAGTGCTACCCCGTCCGGCCGGGCGACTTCGGCGTCCACCTGCTCCTCGCGCCCGCCGACGGCGAGCCCGCCCCCGGCTTCACCGCGGGCCTGATCACCGCCCTGCTCGGCTTCGTCTTCGCCGACCCCTCCCGGCTCCGCATCGTCGCCGAACCCGACGCCCTCAACGAGAAGTCGATAGCCCGCACGCTGCGCACCGGCTTCGAGCTCGGCCCGCAGATCGACCTGCCCCACAAGCGCGCCCAGCTGGTCTTCCTCACCCGTGAGACGGTCGCCCAGGCCCTCGCCGCCCGTTCGTAGGAGTCGTCCTCGGAGCGGACCCGGGCCGTCGGTCCAGGGGCGCGTGGGGGCACCTCCCGGCCGAGGGCCGGGGAGAACCGCGCAGTCCGGGGGCGGGTGTCACGACAGCACGGGCCCGGTCGTGCTGTGCGCGGCGGCCGGCCCCGCGGAAAAGGGGGTGCACCGATCGCCGGCCGCCGCCTAGGGTCGGCGGGGTGAGTACCCGCGACTTCCGAATCACCGTCCGAGGCGTCTTCGACGGCCTCGACGAGGCGCAGCGCGCCGAACTCCTCGCGAACGCCGCCGAGCACGACGTGCTGCGCGCGGCCTTCACCCCCGAAGGGCACCTGAGCTACGACATCGCCGCCCGCACGGCCTTCACCTTCCGCTTCGCGGACGGCGGCGAGGCCGAGGAGGACATCCTCGACGCCACCGAGCGGGCCGAGACCGCGGCCGCGGCCTGGCTGACCGGGCACGGCTACGGCTTCAAGAACCTCCGCTCGCAGGCCGAGGACCTCTCGCAGGCCGCCCTCGGCAAGCGCCGCCGCCGCGAGGCCGTCCGCGGGCTCTGACCCGCTGCCCGGGAGGGCCGGGAGGGCCGCCGCCCCCGCTCGGGGGATGTGGGGACGGCGGCGGTACCCGGGGCGCGGCGGCTACTTCTGCCAGCCGACCGAGGTGATGACGGTGTCGGCGAGGCTGCCCGCGCCGAAGTTGGCGAGGCCCTTGCGGACGGCGACGATGCTCGGCCGCTGGTACAGCTCGACGGTGTGGCCGAGCTCCCAGATCCGGACGTCCGCCTGGTTGTAGAGGTCGGCGGCCTGTGCCGGGTCGAGGGTCGCCGCGGCCTTGCGCAGCAGCGAGTCGATCTCGGGCGTGCTCAGCTTGGAGTAGTTGCCGAACACGTTGTCGCCCTGCGGCGCACGGTAGATCGGCACCGTCCTGGAGAGCGGGAACGAGCCGGTGTTGCGCCAGCTCGCGAGGTCGAACCGGCCCTGGTTGATGTACTTCGAGAAGTACTCCTTGCTCGGCACCTTGTCGATCGACAGCTTGACCCCGACCTGCTGCAGCATGCTCTGCACCGCGGCCGCCAGGTCCGCCTGTGCCTGGGTGGATCCGTCGCTCATCACGTAGTGCAGCTCCAGCGGGTGCCCGTCCTTGCCGCGGGTGCCGCCGGCGTCCTTCCAGCCGGCCTCGTCGAGCAGCTTGCCGGCCACCGCCGGGTCGTACTTCACCCAGTCGCCGGCGTTGGCCCGGTAGCCGCTCTGGTTGGTCATGAACAGGTGGCTGTCCAGCGGCTTGAACTCCACCGGCACGCCCTTGTTGGCGATCTTGATCAGTGAGGCGCGGTCCAGCGCCCGGCCGAGCGCCTGACGGACCTTCTGGTCGGCGAGCGCGCCGTTCCCGCCGAAGGAGATGTGCACCTCGTCCCAGGGCGTGCCGGTGCGGATCGCCGCGTCCTTGGCGTCCTTGAGCTGGCCGTACGCGGTGGCGGTGCCGGCCGAGGCGTAGTCCACCTCGTTGTTGAGGAAGGCCTGGGTGATGGCGGCGGAGTCCATCACCCGGTAGGTGATCCGGTCCAGCTTGGGCTTCGGCCCCCACCACTTCGGGTTGGGCGCCAGGGTGATGGTCTGCGCGGTCTTGTCGGCGTTCTGCAGCACGAACGGGCCGCCGTAGACCGGGACCTTCTCGATCCAGCCCTCGTTGAACTCCTTCGGCGTGGAGATCCCCGCCGCCGGCAGCAGCGGGTTGAACAGGCTCTGCCAGTCGGCGTACGGCTGGGCGAAGGTGACCTTGACCTCGCCGGGGGAGGCCCCCTGCTCGACGGCGGATATCTGCTCGTAGCCGGAGGAGTCGGCGAGGTTGTAGGCCGGGTCCTTGCCGTTGGAGGCCTGCCAGACGGCCTTGAAGTCCTGGTAGCCGATCGGCTTCCCGTCCGACCAGGCCGCCTTCGGGTTGAGCCGGTAGGTCACCACCTGCGGCGAGGTGGAGGTGACCTCGGCCGACACCAGGTACTCGGGCACCGGCTGGTAGACGCCCTTGGCGTCCGAGCGGAAGAGCTTCGCCTCCAGGTAGCCCATGATCTCGACCGCGTCGCCGTAGGTGCCGTCGACCTGGTACGGGTTCCACTGGGTGATCCACTGCTGGAGCGGCTCGCGCAGCTCGCCGCCGTCCTTGATCCGGTCCAGCGGCTGCGGGTTGTTGTCCTCGGCGCCCACCGTCGGCACCACCGTCTTGGCCGCGTCGTCCGCCGTGCCGTCGGCCTGGCTGCTGCAGGCCGTGGCGGCCAGCGCCACGGCGAGTGCCGCGGCGGCGGCCCGGCCGAGTCTGCGGGTGGCGAGCGATGCGTCCATCGGGAAGTCCTCGGGGGTCTCGAAGAGTCGTGGGCGGCCGCCAGGTGTGGCGGCACTTGAACGTGGGCAGCCAAGTCGGTGCCGGCAGGCAGAACGTAACAGCCCATCAGCTCCGACGACAGGGGGTCATGCGCAGAACTGATCGAAACGAAACGGGGCGCAATCCGGTGGCAACATGCTGTCCGCACCCGTCTGATCGACTGTGACCAGCGCGTTCGCCGACCCGGCCGGACCGCGCCGTGCAGCAGGCCCTGGACGGACCGTCCGGGGTGCCGTACAACTGCTGCGCGAAACTGCGTCAAAAACCCTCCGAACGAAGGCGAACGACCATGTTCTCCAGGTGTGCGAACCGCACCGGCGGTACGCCGTGACCCGCTACCTCGCGAAACGGCTCGGCTACTACGCCGTCCTCCTGGTCGCCGCCGTCTTCCTCGCCTACGCCCTCTCCTGCGCCGCCCTCGGCCCCCGCGCCTACTTCGAGGCCAAGCAGCCCAGACCCTCCGCGGCCGCCGTCGACCGCCAGCTCACCGCGCTCAACATCAACGACCGCACCCCGGTCGTCGAACGCTTCGCCACCTGGGCCGACGGCCTGCTGCTCCGCGCCGACCTCGGCCGCACCATCCACAACACCCCGGTCAACGAGGAGTTCGGCCGCCGGATCTGGGTCTCGCTGCGCCTCCTGCTGATCGGCAGCCTGCTCGGCATGCTGCTCGGCGTCGCCGGCGGCGCCTGGAGCGCCGTCCGCCAGTACCGGCTCTCCGACCGGGCGCTCACGCTGCTCTCCTTCGTGCTGCTCTCGACCCCGGTCTTCCTCGTCGCGCTGCTCCTCAAGAACGGCGCCATCGCCGCCAAGGACGCCGCCGGCCACGAGGTGGTCCCCTTCACCGGCTACGAGACGCCCAACCTCGCCGGCGGACTCGGCGCCCACCTCGCCGACTGGGGCCTGCACCTGCTGCTGCCCACGCTCTCGCTCGCCCTCGGCGGCCTCGCCGTCTACAGCCGCTACCAGCGCTCCACCATGCTCGACGTGCTCGGCTCCGACTACCTGCGCACCGCCGAGGCCAAGGGGCTCACCCGCAACCGCGCCCTGCTCAAGCACGGCCTGCGCACCGCCGTCATCCCGATGTCGACGATGTTCGCCTACAGCTTCCTCGGCATCTTCACCGGAGCCGCCTTCACCGAGACCATCTTCGGCTGGCACGGCATGGGCGAATGGTTCATCCAGGCCGTCAACGAACAGGACATCAACGCCGTCGTCGCGGTCAACCTGTTCGCCGCCGTCGTCGTGCTCGCCGCGGGCTTCCTCGCCGACGTGCTGCACGCCGCGCTCGACCCCCGGGTGAGGTACTGATGACCGCCACCGCCCTGCCCGAGACCGCCGCCCCCGCGCCCACCGAGGACCGCGCCCCCGCCGGCCGGCTGCGCCTGGTCGCCGGCCGCCTCGCCGCCTCCAGGGGCGTCGTCGTCGGAGCCGCCGTCCTGCTGCTGCTCTTCCTGCTCGCCTTCCTCGGCCCGCACCTGACGCCCTGGGACTACGCCACCCCCAACTACGGCCAGATCCGCCGCCCGCCGTCCTCCGAGCACTGGTTCGGCACCAACGGCATCGGCCAGGACGTCTTCGCACAGACCGTCCGCGGCCTGCAGAAGTCCCTGGTCATCGGCCTGCTCGTGGCCGTGCTCTCCACCGGCCTCGCCTCTCTGGTCGGCGCCTGCGCGGGCTACTTCGGCGGCTGGACCGACCGGCTGCTGATGTTCCTCGTCGACCTGATGCTGATCTTCCCCGGCTTCCTGGTCATCGCCATCGTCTCGCCGCGGCTGCGCGGCACCGGCTGGCTCGCCTTCGTCCTGCTGCTCGCCCTGTTCAACTGGATGATCACCGCCCGGGTGGTCCGCTCCATGACCAGGTCGCTGCGCGAACGCGAATTCGTCGCCGCCGCACGGTTCATGGGCGTCGGAGCGTTCCGCATCATCTGGCGGCACGTGCTGCCCAACGTCTCCTCCTTCCTGATCATCGACGCCACCATCGCCGTCGGCGGCGCCGTGATGAGCGAGGCCGCGCTCTCCTACTTCGGCTTCGGCGTCCGCGCCCCCGACGTCTCGCTCGGCACCCTGCTCGCGGCCGGCACCGCCGACGCCCCCGTCTTCCCTTGGCTGTTCTACTTCGCCGCCGCCCTCCTCGTGCTGTTCGTCCTCGCCGTCAACCTGGTCGGCGACGGTCTGCGCGACGCCCTCGACCCCACCGCCGAGGCCGGACGCCGCTCCGCCCGGCTCGCCCGCGCCGCCCGCACGCCCGTCGGGGGAACCCCGGCCGACGGGCCCACCGACGACGACCCCGGCACGCCCGCCGCCCGAACCCGCCGGAGCACCCCGTGACCCCCGCCCTGCTCACCGTCCGGGACCTCACCGTCGACTTCGGTACGGCCCCCGCCGTCCGCGGCGTCGACCTCGACCTGCACCGCGGCGAAACCCTCGGCATCGTCGGCGAGTCCGGCTCCGGCAAGTCCGTCACCGCGCTCGCCGTGCTCGGCCTGCTGCCCGGCACCGCCCGGGTCGGCGGCTCCGTCCGGCTCGACGGACGCGAACTCGTCGGCCTGCCCGCACGCGAACTCGCCGCCGTCCGCGGCCGCCGCATCGCCATGGTCTTCCAGGACCCGCTCTCCGCCTTCACCCCCGTCTACCGGATCGGCGACCAGATCGCCGAAGCCGTCCGCATCCACCAGGACGTCGACCGCGCCACCGCCCGCAAACGCGCCGCCGACCTGCTCGACCTCGTCGGTATCCCCGCCCCCGACCGCGCCCTCGACAGCTTCCCGCACGAGTTCTCCGGCGGCATGCGGCAACGCGCCATGATCGCCATGGCGATCGCCAACGACCCGGACGTGCTGCTCGCCGACGAACCCACCACCGCCCTCGACGTCACCATCCAGGCCCAGGTCCTCGACGTGCTGCGCACCGCCCAGCGGGAGACCGGCGCCGCCCTCGTCCTGGTCAGCCACGACCTCGGTGTCATCGCCGGCAGCGCCGACCGGGTCGCCGTCATGTACGCCGGACGGATCGCCGAGACCGCCCCGGTCGACGAACTGTTCGCCGCACCCCGACACCCCTACACCCTCGGCCTGATCGGCGCGGTGCCCCGCCTCGACGGCCGCGGCGGTCCCCTGGTGCCGATCCCCGGCCGCCCGCCCGCACCCGGCGAACTCGGCCGCGGCTGCCCGTTCGCCCCCCGCTGCCCGCTCGCCGAGGACCGCTGCCGGACCGCCGAACCCGCCCTCGACACCGGCTCCGACGGCACCCACGACCGGGCGTCCGGCCACCTCGCGGCCTGCGTCCGCGCCGACGAACTCGCCGCCCGCCGACCCGCACCCGCCGAGGTCTACCCGGTGCCCGCCGTCCCCGCCCCCGCCCGTGCGCTGCCGCCGCGCGCCGAACGGGACACCGTGCTCGCCGTCCGCGGCCTCACCAAGAGCTTCCCCCGGCTCAAGGGCGCCGTCCTCAAGCGCCGGATCGGCGACATCCACGCCGTGGACGGCGTCGACCTCGACATCCGCCGCGGCGAAACCCTCGGCCTGGTCGGCGAGTCCGGCTCCGGCAAGTCCACCACCCTCTACGAACTGCTGCGCCTCGCCGCACCGCAGGGCGGCCGGATCGAACTCCTCGGCCAGGACACCGCAGCCCTCGACCGGGCCGCCGCCCGCCGCCTGCGCGCCCGGGTGCAGATCGTCTTCCAGGACCCGGCGGCGAGCCTCGACCCCCGGATGCCGATCGGCGACATCGTCGCCGAACCGCTGCAGGCCCAGCGCGCCCCGCGCGAGGAGGTCCGCCGCCGGATCCCCGAGCTGCTGCGGCAGGTCGGGCTCGACCCGGAGCACGCAGACCGCTACCCGCACCAGTTCTCCGGCGGCCAGCGACAGCGGATCTCGATCGCCCGGGCCCTCGCCGTCCGGCCCGACCTGCTCGTCCTGGACGAACCCGTCTCCGCGCTCGACGTCTCCGTCCAGGCCGGGGTGCTCAACCTGCTCCAGCAGCTCAAGGCCGAACTCGGCCTCGCCTACCTCTTCGTCTCGCACGACCTGTCCGTCGTCCGGTACCTCGCCGACCGGGTCGCCGTCATGTACCTCGGCCGCACCGTCGAGACGGGCGCCGTCACCGAGGTCTTCGAACGGCCGCGGCACCCGTACACCCGCGCCCTGCTGTCGGCCGTCCCGCTGCCCGACCCGGCGGCGGAACGCCGGCGCAGCAAACTCCTGCTGGCCGGCGACCCGCCCTCGCCGACCGTCCGGCACGAGGGCTGCCGCTTCCGCTCCCGCTGCCCGGTGTACGCCGCCCTGGACGCGGAGCGGCGCGGCCGCTGCGAACGGGACACCCCGCCCGACACCGCCGCCGCCCCCGGCGTCGACCACGTCGCCGCCTGCCACTACCCGCACGGGGCCTGAGCCGCCGTCGGCGGTGCACGGCCGGTCGCCCGGGGCGCGGACGCCGGACAACCCTCGCCCCGACGGCCCCGCGGGCGCAAGGATCCCGGTATGCACCTGGTCGCCGACGGCGGCACCCCCGTGCCGAGACCGCTGCCGGTCGACGGACTCGAGTCCGACGACGGCCGCCTCCTCGCCACCGCCGGGCCGCTCTTCCCGGCGCCCGGCGACCGCATCGCCCTGGACGGCCACCGGGTGGTGGTGACCCGGGGGGCCGGTCGTTCACCCCGGCCGGCGGCCCCGCCGGGGGCTGCTGGAACCGCGGACGGCTGCACCGGCGCTGACGGACCGTCCGGCCCGATCCGGTCCCCTCGGGCACCGGGCGGCGCGTACGGTCGTCCCATGACCGTAGAGCGCACCGCCGCCGTCCGGGGCATCCGACTCGCCTACCGGGAGTCGGGAGCGCCCGGCGCCCCGCCGCTGGTGCTGCTGCACGCCCTGGGCGAGCGCCGCCCCGACTGGGGAGCGGTCGCGCCCGCCCTCGCCCGGCACCGCCGGGTGTACGCGCCGGACCTGCGCGGCCACGGGCGGACGGAGTGGCCGGGGGAGTACTCGCTGGAGGCGATGCGCGACGACGTGCTCGCCCTGCTCGACACCCTGGGCCTCGACGTGGTCGACCTGGTCGGCCACTCGATGGGCGGAGTGGTCGGCTACCTGCTCGCCCAGCAGCAGCCCCACCGCGTCCGCCGCCTGGTGCTGGAGGACGCGCCGCCGCCGCTGCCGAGGGTGCCCTCCGTCCCGACCCGGCCGGACGGCCCGCTCGACTTCGACTGGGACATGGTGCTCGCCCTCCGCCGGCAGATCGACTCCCCGGATCCGGCCTGGCTCGACGGCCTCGCCCGGATCACCGCCGACACCCTGGTGATCGCCGGCGGACCGAGCAGCCACGTTCCGCAGCAGGGCCTGGCCGAGCTGGCCCGGCGGGTCCCCGGCGCCCGGCTGATCACCGTGCCCGTCGGCCACCTCGTCCACGCGGCCGCGCCGGAGGCGTTCACCGAAGCCGTGCTGGCCTTCCTGCTCGGCGACCGGGAGCGGTAGCCGCCCCGGGCGCGGACGATCCGGTTCGGGACGATCCGGTTCGGTCCGGTCTGGCTAGGCTGGAGCCATGACTGCGATGGCGACCTCCCGGGCCGAACCCGACCTCTCCTTCCTGTTGGACCGCACCAGCCACGTGCTGCGCACCCGGATGGCGGCCGCGCTCGCGCAGATCGGCCTGACCGCGCGGATGCACTGTGTGCTGGTGCACGCGCTGGAGGAGGAGCGGACGCAGATCCAGCTCGCCGAGATCGGCGACATGGACAAGACCACCATGGTGGTCACCGTGGACGAGCTGGAGAAGGCCGGCCTGGCGGAGCGGCGGCCGTCCAGCCGGGACCGCCGCGCCCGGATCGTCGCCGTCACCGAGAAGGGGGCGCAGATCGCGCAGGAGAGCCAGAAGATCGTCGACGGGGTGCACCGGGAGGTGCTGGCCTCACTCGCCGGCCCGGACGGCGAGGCGCTGCTGCGCGGCCTCAAGCAGTTGGTCCAGGGGGAGCTGGCCGCGCCGGTGGAGTCCGCCCGGCCGGCCCGGCGGGCCCGCCAGTAGCCGTCCACCGAGAAGCCATCCATGACTGGATGGTCTGCAACGGGATCAGTTGCTGGGGTCATACCTGTCGCACCGCACCGACGGGAGAGACCCCGTGCCTGTTGCACCCGCACCTGTCACCGCCGCCCCCGCACCTGTCACCGCCGCCCCCGCAACCGTCGCCGCCACCCTGCTCGGCCGGGAGGTGCCCCCACGCGCCCCTGGTGATGATCCACACGCCGTAGGGTTGGCGCATGGTTCAGGGGTGGGTGGGTTCGGGCAGGCAGGAGCGGGTTTCGTTGGCGGAGGTGCTCGCGGCGGTGCCGCAGGCGCTGGTCGACGAGGCCGTGGAGGTGTGCGGGGTGGCCGACCGCGGCCCGGACGGAGGACTCCCGCCGTATCTGACGGCCTGTCTGGCGATGGCGTCGTGCCTCTTCCCCGAGGGCGGGCCCGAAGAGGTCGCGGAGCGGGTCATCGCGGCCTTGCCGCAGTTCGGGGTCCGGGACGCCGGGTGGGAACCGTTGACGCCGTCGGGGATCGCCGAGGCACGCGAGCGGCTGGGCCGGGACGTGCTGCGGGAGACCTTCTACCGGGTGGCCGAGCCGGTCGCCACTCCTGCGACCCCGGCCGCACGGCTCGGCGGTCGGCGGCTGATGGCCCTCCACGGGTTCGGGCTCGACGTCCCCGACTCGGCCGAGAACGGGGCCGAGTTCGGCCGCGCCGACGGTGACCCGTCCCGCCCGGGCGCTCCCCGGGCCCGGGTCGTGGCCGTCGTCGAGTGCGGATCGCACGCCGTCGTCGACGCCGAGGTCGGGCCGTGGACCCGGAGCGGGACGGCGACGGCGGCCGCGCTGCTGTCATCGATCTCCACCGACTGGCTGCTGCTGGCCGATCAGGACCTCTACGGCTTCGCCGCGTTCGGCGCCGCGGCGCAGACCGGGGCGGCGCAGTGCTGGCGGGTGCCGGCGCAGCTGTCCCTGCCGGTCCTGGAGGTCCTGTCCGACGGGACGTACCTGTCGGCCCTGGTCGATCCCCGCCTGGGCGGAGACCTGCGGGAGGAGCAGCTGCAGGTGGTGAGGTCCGGTGCGAAGCCGGATCCGGCGGCGGCCCATGTCGTGGCGGGGGGGGGGG